>CAZWGG010000628.1:0-3572 GCA_964633305.1 uncultured Bacteroidales bacterium | reverse complement strand
CATAAGTACGCATGTATCCACGGCTTAATCCTCCAGTATAGGTAAGAGAATGCTTAATTGATTCAACACCCCAACCTTCATGGTAAAGCATTAAGTTGTTGAGCACACTTTTTATCGTTAATTCAGGGTTTTCTTCAATAGGATAATCTTTTAAATTCTCATCACCTCCATCGCCATCAATAATATACTTCCAATCGGGGTATTGAGACCGAATTCCTTTCAATAACGATACATTCATTGTAGCCGATTGAATATCCAATGCTTTGTAATCTTCAACAATTTTTATTGTTTCTTTCCAATTCAGGTGCGAATAATCCATTTCAATGGGTTCTAAAAATAGTTCAAGGTTTAAGGCTTCTAAAAATTTTCTGGCCTGCATCAAATCTTCTCCACCGCCATCTATGCTAAGAGTAAATGCTTTAAGCCTTGAAGGGCTTTCACCTAGTTCTTTTAATGCATGATAGGTAAGCAGGAATACCGAACCGCTATCTACCCCGGCAGAGAAAGTCACCCCAATAGGGACCTTATTAGTACGAAATTGCAACCATTTTTTAATTTCCTCATATAGTACACCTATGTATTTTTCAGCAATTTTTTGTATTGTATGGTTCTTCAGTATGTTGCGTTCGGGTGAAAAAAAACGAGTGTAAACCGGGTTTGGATCGGGACATCCGAGCAATTCAATTTTTGTAATATAATGGGCCGGAACCATTCGGGTGTATGATGGGTGGAATTGATCATCAAGCCCCTCTTTTTTAAGGTATTCAAATATTGTGTCAATTCGTTCACTTATAACCAGGTTAGGGCCATCCGGAAGCTTTGCAATAAAATAGCGGAGAGGCTTGCCTATAGACCTGGCCATTCTAATAGTTTTACCGTCAACAGAAATAAGTGAAAATTGTCCATCGATTTTCCTTATAGCTTCTACATCACCTGATTTTAAGATTTCAACAGCCTCATCATGAGTCATGTTATAGATAATGTTTTTTTTTGGGTCGGTAAGATTTATTACCCGTTCTACATATTGGTCATTCATTTTATTATAATTTATTGACTAAAATAGTAATTTTTAAAATTTTATTTTATTAAAATACCAGTACCTTGTAAAATAGTCAAATATTGGTTTGCTTCAATATTTCGATAGATGTTTTTAGTTCCGTCAGACCAAACAATTTCAATCCGGTCAACTTTTTTTTGTTTCCCCAGTCCGAAGTGGACACGGGGATCATTATACGAGAGATAACTAGTGGCATTTTGATTTATCTTCACTTGTTTTTTATTATCATATTCAACTGTTACTTTTGCTCCAATTGCAGAAGAAGGGCCATTTTTACCATGTAAGCTCAAACCTAACCAGTTATTCTTGTTTCCACCATCATTTCTAAGAAGTGCAGGGGTTGCTTCCAAATCAATATGAGAAACAATAATGTCCAGGTCACCATCGTTGTCGAAATCCCAAACGGCAGCACAACGTCCTGACCGTTTTTTAGAAAAATAATCAGATCGCTGTTTTCCTACGTCTTTAAAATGTCCTTTTCCATCATTTTCGAGTAATAAAGGATATTGCAGGATCAGTTCTTCTGCTGTTCCATTAGCAGAAAAGATATCCAAGTCACCATCATTGTCGTAATCGAAAAGTGCCGCGCCCCATTCACCTTTTCCAGCAAACGGGCCCGATATGCCACTTGCTTCGGTAATATCTTCAAATAAACCATTTCCTATGTTCCGATAAAGCGCCCCATGCCTTAGGTCGGTAACCAGCATATCAATTAAACCGTCCCCATCAATATCTCCAATTGTTCCATGCATTGACCCGGTTGAAAGTCCTTGATTATTAGCTGCAACACCGCGTGCTATGGCAACTTCTTTGAACACGCCGTTATCATTTTGGAACAGAAAATTCAATTGATGGTCATTCCCCTGAAAAAGATCGAGATCCCCGTCATCATCATAATCATATACTGTTAGCCCCATGCATTTTGAATCGGGGAAAAACAAGCCGTTTTTTTTAGTTACGTCAATAAATTTTCCATTTGGCTGTTGTTCATAAAGCATGGATGCCTGCCCTTTATACTCGCTGGGGTGGGGCATCATATCAGGATACACGGGAGAAACATGTTCTGGGTCGAAGGCAAGAAAATTTCCTACCATAGCATCCAGAAGGCCATCCATGTTATAATCCCAAAAGGCAACGCCTACGCTCCATTTGGTATAACCATTTAGTTTTTCCGGTCCCCTGAGGCCCAACTTGTCGGTAATGTCACTGAAAGTTCCGTCGCCATTATTTCTGAAAAATACATTTGGGCCATAATTCAGCAAATAAATATCTTGATCACCATCCGCATCATAATCTATAACTCCGGCTGCCATGCTCCAATTACAATCATCAACTCCAGCCAATTTGGAAACATCGGTAAAGGTACCGTTTCCATTGTTTTTATATAATTTATTATGAGTTCCTCTAAAAATTTTTCCTGCATCATCGGATATTCCGTCGATGAATGTTCCATTTAGCATATATACATCAAATAATCCGTCATTATTGTAGTCAATTATAGAAACTCCCGATCCACTGCTCTCAAGAATATTCTCATAGGTGTAATCACCAAAAGTATATCTGAAATCAATACCAGACTGCTTTGTAGCATCTGTGAATGTAACTGTTTTACTTTGAGCCGATATAATGGTCGGTACACAAAGAAAAAATAGATATTTATAATTAATTATTTTATTTGTTTTAATCATTGTAAGTGCATATTTTAAAAATTAAAAGGTGATCAATGACTTGAATTGTATTCAATTAATTTTAAAGAGTCATTATTTATTGCAAAAAGGTAAGCATCTTTACCTGATGCTAATTTTATTTTTTCAATAGCTTTTACTTCACCTTTTACAACAAGATTGCTTTCTTTTGGCGGAACAGCTTTGATTTTTCCTTCAGAATTTGATGTTAGTACTAACCCAATACTTGCATCGCTTCGAGGTGTTTCTACTTCAGAACCATATAAATTACCAGCAACAATGAAGGCATTATCTCCATTCTTGTAAGTAAATTCAACCATATCATTAATAGAGGAAAATTGGGCCATATTTGGTAGTTTATGCATTTCAAATTTTCCCATTCCCTTATTTTCGATCCAATGATGTGCAAAAGTGTTTATTCTATAGTGCAATGAGGCATTTAACATTTGTTCTCCGTATATATCTTCCAATGTAGAACTAGCAAAATGTTCATGGCTTTCAAATCTAAGTTTTATTGCAGGTATTTGTTTACCGGAAGCATCCAAACCTTTTAGAGGAAAATTTTTCCCATTTTCTACATAGCCAAGGACTATATCTAATTTGCCATTTACATCAAAATCATTTGAATATATATAAAATGATTCTTTTTCATGGGTTGTATACCTATTATTTAATCCTAAATTACCAACAAGATAATCATTATCACCATCTTTATCAATGTCGATTTTATTTATGCTGTACCACCAACCTACTGTTTCATTGAGTCCTAATTTGTTTGAAACATCAACAAATTTGTTTGATAAATTTTCAAAAAAATAAATTTTCATCCA
>CAZWGG010000627.1:0-3576 GCA_964633305.1 uncultured Bacteroidales bacterium | reverse complement strand
TCTGAATTGCTAAAACTTAAAGTAAGCAATATATTAATAACACAGGAATCATTAAGAAAACAATTTAACCTCAAAAAACTTTCTGACAGATTAATGGACAAGTACACGGAAATGGATAAAAAATTCATTCATAAATGTATTGATTTTATAAATGAAAATATTGAAGACCCTGAATTGTCTGTTGAATTGTTGGCTCAGAAACTTTCGTTTAGCAGAAGTAGTTTTTTTAGAAAAATAAAAGCCCTTACAAATATGTCCCCTTCTGAATTTATTATTGCCTATAAATTAAAATGCGCAGCTAATATGCTAAAAAAGAAGAAATTACGCATATCAGAAGTAGCTTATTCCATAGGTTTTGAGAGCCCAAGTAATTTTTCAAAATCTTTCAAAAAATATTATGGTGTCCTGCCATCGCGATATTAAAACTAATAGAAATAATAAAACCAGCCGGATATAATTTCATTTTAGCGGTCGTATTGATTATTGTCATTTTTAAAAAAAAGTTTTTACATAGGGCTTTAATGAAATACATATTCTTTCGGATTCTGCATTTCATATTTTTAAATTTCTCTTTTAAAGATACTTGCAAAAAATTAATACTTAATAAAGGAATATGTATAAGATAGTTTATAGTTACTGAACTTTATAAAGTAATATCCCTGGCATAAATAGCTAATAATTTATAAAAAACTTTGTATATGCCGTAAATAAGTCCTGCATAAAATACAACACAAAAGAAAAAATTTAAAATCTAGAATTAGTAAGTTTACCCTTTCTAGTCCAAGGTTATTAATAAGGAAAGCTAAAAAACAAAAAACTGGTTCAAGATTAAGCGATAGCGATCCTAGGACCTTTTTTGTTTCGTGAAGTAAGGTACCTTTGCCCTTCCGGATATTTTTTATCCGGAAGTGGATAACAGAAGGATTTGTAATCCGATTTAATAACAACTAAGTTAAAATATAGCATAAAAGAATGGATTCAAAATCCAAAAATATTGAGTTACAGATTTGTAATCTGTAACAGCCAGTGTCAGTGACCTTTGCAGGGAAGTCAGAAATTATGCAGGAAGACTCAATCACTTGTACAGATTGCAATATTTTAAGTATGGACTGCCAAAAAACCTGCAGGAAGGGTAAAAAATCACTTAACTAGACTAAAATCACTCAACAGGGCGACTCAATGTCCTGCAGGACGGTTCAAACTCTTGTACAATTTGCGATTTTTTAGCTACAGGCTGTCTAAAAACAAGCAGGAGGCTAAAAAAGTTGATATATATAACCAAACTGAAAACAATTTTTATTCTTCACATTTTACCTCCTCTTTTAGTAAAAAGTTTACTTTTGTCAAAAAAACTAAATAAGCCATGAAAAAGCTTGTTGTACTGACAGGTTCGGGTATCAGCGCCGAGAGTGGCCTAAAAACTTTTAGAGAAACCGGGGGATTATGGGAAAATTATGATGTGACCGAAGTTGCCAGTCCCGAAGGATGGGAAAAAAATTCCAACCTGGTTTTAAAGTTTTACAATGAAAGGCGTGCCCAACTTAAAGATGCCAAGCCTAATGCAGGCCATACCGGATTGGCAGACCTTGAAAAATATTTTGACGTTCATATTATTACACAAAATGTGGACAACCTTCATGAAAGGGCAGGGAGCAAAAACGTCCTTCACTTGCACGGATTATTAACCCATGTGCGAAGCACAGGAGACCCATCTCTTGTTTATGATATTGGGTATAAAGAAATAAAACTTGGCGATACTTGTGAAAAAGGGCACCAGCTAAGGCCCCATATTGTTTGGTTCGGAGAACCGGTGCCGGCTATTGAAGAAGCTGCTGGAATTGCCAGCACAGCCGATATTTTTGCTGTTATAGGTACTTCATTGGTGGTTTACCCCGCAGCTGGACTTGTAGGGTATGTACCTGTTAATATCCCTGTATTTGTTATCGACCCTAACGATGTTTCTGTGCCGTTAAGCCGCAAAATTGAATTCATTAAAGAAGGGGCAGGCAAAGGCGTAGGTATTTTAAAAGAAAAATTAATAACATCATATTCGTGAAATAGTGAAAAAAATTCTCTTTTTATTTGCAGCAATAATTCCCCTTTATTTATCAGCACAGCGGTTTAATGGCGGAATACTTGCCGGTATAAGCGCGAGCCAGGTAGATGGTGATTCTTATGCCGGTTTTGATAAACTTGGGTTACAAGGGGGAGTATTTGTAAATACCATGTTTACAAATAATTTAGGTGTCCAAATGGAAATAAAATATACCGGGAAAGGGGCCAGAAAAAAAACATCTGAATCTGATCCTGAAATTTATAAACTCACATTGCATTATATTGATATTCCTGTGCTACTGAAAATTACTGCCCAAAAAAAAATCATTTTTGAGGCCGGGCTAGTTCCCAGTTATTTATTTGGGTCTGCCGGAGAAGACAGCGGGGGTAAGTTACCTAAAGATTTCCTGGTAACATTTAATAAATTCGACCTTAGTTGGCTTTTGGGGTTTAGATATAACATAAATGAAAAATTTTCGGCCGGTATACGATATTCCTACTCGTTTACCTCAATAAGAGACTATGAGAACAAAGGAGTAAATTACAGTTGGATTGCAAATTTATTCGGATATACAACAGGCGATTATAACAATTATATAACATTAGGGTTGTATTATCAATTTTATTAAAATATTTAACAATAATAAGAAAGGTTACATGTATGAAAATAGAGTTAACTAATAGTCAATACCGAAAATTAGTGAAGTTGGTATATATAGGTGAATGGATTATGAATAGCCATCGAAAAAATGAAAAAGATTATAAGTTTACAGATATCGAGCAACATATTTATTCGTACTTCAAAGAGTTTAACTGCGATGATATTCTTGAATTTGATAAAGAGTATAATATGTACTTTCCTACCAGTGATCTGGATGAACAAGCCATGGATTATATTGATGAGTTTATTGAAGCAAATAAAACAAACTTTATCGGGTATAATTAAGCCGGTCTGAAAAGTCCATATGCTTCGTCGCGTTCGCTCTTCTGTGAACTATAGAACAAACACATAACGTTATAAACAAACACTAAGAAACGGTTTTATTATTTAAGTGAGTCAATATATTTTATTTCATGTATCTTAATCTTTTTTCGAATGAGTAGCATTTTAGCCCAAATATGGCCATCAACCTCAACTTTTACATTTTTTTGCTTTGACAGGCGAAAATACATAGATGCACCTGTTAGTATATTTGCTATGCGAATTCGACATGGTACTGTTAAATAATTAGAAAAATCTGACGGAATTAAAATTTCTTCATCACATAATAGCCTCCCCACATAGGTATCGTTAGCATATACTTTTACATCAATCTGCTTTACCCTAATATTTGTATGGCTTGGATTATATACCTGGATATCTGCCTCAAATGCTACATAATTATCAACAAGTCCTTTAAACCTGACATTTCTAACATCTTTAATTTCAATATCCTGTATTTTTGCACATCCTGTAAGAAGGAATAAAATTAAAATGCTATGAAACGAAAACTTAAATAAATGTTTCATAAAATTGATTTT
>CAZWGG010000626.1:0-3578 GCA_964633305.1 uncultured Bacteroidales bacterium | reverse complement strand
CTTCTTTACTGTTGCAACGAAGGATAATCCCAAAGACATTAGTATTGAACAGAAGTTTAGCCAAGTAGAAGGTGAGGCGAGGTCTATTATCGATAAAATAAAAAACGATATGATATTACCTCAAAAGCAAGATAAGGAAAAACTCGCCATTTTCTTCGCCTCGTTGTTTATTAGATGTCCTTGAATTAGGCAGACGCAACTTGAATTATTCGAAAGTTTTGCAAAAAGACGCCTATCATCTAAGCGTACCTACCAGAAATGCGGCGAGCAGGCAGAAGAATCTATCGACGAGGCAACATACAAGAAGATTTTAGATGCATTCGTTGTTGAAGGATTTATCCCCAAAGAAGAATACGTCAAAACGATGCTACACTCCTGGCTTACCCAAACTGCAATATTCAATTACATGACTTGGAGCATTTACTGGGCAGATTCTTTGAAGCCCGAAAGATTCATTACCGGAGATTTCCCTTTTGTCATTGAAAATAAGGAAAATAGGAAGTTTGAGTTTCCCCAATATTTATTTGGTAACAAATACATCAGGGTGTTCTTTCCGCTAAGCCCTCTGATTTGCCTTGCTATGGAATATAACGGCGCGCAAGAGATTTATCCGGTGACTCCCGCTGCGTTCATTCCGATTATTAATTCTCAAATCGCAGTTTATTCTCAAAGGTATGTTGTCTCTAAAACAAAAAATATTCATTGGTACAAGGACGGGCATATTTACGATTCGATCGAACTGTTACATAGAGAATTTTATCCTGATAAACTTAACGAGACTTGGACAGAAGTAACAAATTCACGGGGTCAGTTTGAAAAAGCGACACCAAGACCTTCTTGGAATAAACTTAGGGGCGACAAGCCAGAAGCACAGCGTAAAGACCAGTAGCAACCACGGATTATTCCCGCATAAAAATAGGGGGAAGGTTTTTACTTATCAGATTTTTTTTCATCAGGATCAAGGCTTTCGATCTTAGGTAATACTGTTATAAAACGAGCAATCATAACTATTGCCCAAAAGACCCCTATTAATGTTTGAATACTACACAAGAATGCACCGCAGTTATTAATCGGTTTAATATCGCCATATCCAAGAGTAGTCATAGTAACTATACTAAAATAAACCGAACCCCATAAAGTATCTAGGCAAAGTTCGTATGAGGAGAACCAATTCCTAAAAAACCGATAAAATATCGCAAACCATAATAGTATCTCCGCATAATTAATGAATAAACATATTAATATTCTACGGTAACTCCGAACATTATAGAACTTAGGAGTAGTGTTAATACGAAATTGATCGAAAAGAATCACATTTATATTGTAAATAATTATATATGATATGCGGAGAACACCATATAATATAAAAAACCACATTAGAAATATAATTGGTTCTATAATACCCCAAAAAGCCCACAATATTACTGCTATCATGAGATGAAAGTGAACCCATAAATCTATAAATGCATATAATCTCTCATCTTCACTTATCTTGAGTTTTTTTTGGACGATTCGGAATAAAATTCCGTGTGGATGATACTTTCTTACAAAGTTAAAAAAAGTTTCCCATAGTCCTACAGCGAATGACTTTTCTATTTTTTTAAATATATCCATTTAATGTTCCTTCAGATGTATAGCCGCATAAACTCTCTACAGCCTCTTTATTCTCATCTCCGTGGGCGATTCCGCGTTTTTGCATTTTTGCATTTTGATTTTTAATCTTACTTATTATCCCGCCAATTTTATTCCATTTTCCGCATCCATGCTACGCCCCTGAGGTGGCTACGCAGGACAAGTAAAAATAGGGGGTTGTTTTTAGATTTTTCGTTTTTTAGATCTAATAACATTGAAGCACAGATTTTGTTTCGAAGCAGTCATAACATACAAAGACATAAATTATACCACAATCAGCCAGATTATAATCGCCAGATAAAGAATCAAGTTGCACGTAAAATGTCATTTTTTTTCCGCATCTGCAATACGGCCAATCTTCATCCTGTATAAAATCGGGTTTTCCACCGAGTTTGTGACGCGGACCAGCTTCATCTATCCACTTATCACCAACAGCATTTTTTGCTTCTTCAGTCTCAGGTTTGGCCACAAGTTTTATTTCCGGAATCTCCATTTCAAACTCCATTTCCCGCCAATTTTATTTCATAAACCGCATAAAAATAGGTTACTGGTCATAGTTTTATCCACATAGACTTGACAAAAGAATTACCTAATAGGGTGGCTATCGGAGCTGTCCAGTTAAACGAAATATTAATTATTTTTAAGTAAATAGTTTTCAGCGAAGTCCTGAACAAAAAGAAGCATCATTTCCACTTGCTTCTTGTCATATTGATTGAATTTACCATGGGCAGCACTGTTTCTCAGATCCGCCCAAGTCGTGACTTGCTTTTGTACTAGCCTTGAATAGACATCGTTTTTCACCAAGGCTGTGTTTAAAGGTTCAATTGTAAGTGATTTACCTTTATCATTACGAGTAAGTATTTCGCTCTTGTCGCATAGTTTTCTAAGGATATCTTCCAAAACAGTGCCGATTATGACTGCAGCAGCGTCTTTGTATCCTTCTTTAAGCAAGTATTCGCTCATTTCCAAGAAATCAGCAAAGACATCCGCTTGTGCAAGAGTTTTAAAATCTGAAAGTAGGCCTCTTTCGTAGTCATGTTTAATCGAAATTGCAATTCCTTGGAGCTGGATGATGTGTGCATTAAAGGCCTTATGTACAATATAGAAGTTCCCGGTTTTGAGTGCCATCGTGTAATTCTCAAACTGTTGACTCTTAGTTCCGTATAGTTTTCTTATGAGTTGACCAAGTCGCGTAACCCATGCAGACAATTCTGCGAGTTCCTGGCCTTCTATGCGTCTATCAGAGTGTGTTGCTGAATTAACAATTTTCTCGCCGATAATGCATAGGTCATTGATTTCAACTTCTATCACTTTGTTTATTGAAGGCACTTTTATCTCCTGTTAAAAATAGATATATTTTTCAAAGAAACAAGCATATCTTAACCAAGATGCGTCATCTTACCTCTTGACAGTATTATCCCTCCGATTTCCGCCAAAGACAAGGCTTTTAATTGATTATCGATTATTGACTATTGATTATTTTTAATCTGTGCTAATCAGTGTCAGAAGGTGTCAGTGGGGGATTTTGGCCTGTCAACGTGGCAGATGTGGCAGAGTCAAAATACAGGGTAGGGGGTTCAAAATTCAGGGGATAGAAAAAATGAGTGTTAAGTACTGAATTTATAAGTATTTAAAAAGGTCGATTTTTTGCCATAAATTTTGGTTTTTGGTATGGAAATTGCAGTATATAAAGATGCTCCAGAAGGAGCAGGTTATAGCTCGAGCACGAGCAGGTCGCAGGGGCAGCATACCCCAGTTACATCTCATTCGACAATTTACAAGCCACCAAATAATGGAGCAAATCATGTTTATCGACCTGCGCTTAAAAATCTGGATTCCTTCGACAATCGCTCAATTTATAGTAAAACTGCTGCTTCTGTGCCGCCGAATTCGCTACGGCTATCCTTTCCGCCGAATCAGGCTTTCACGAGGATTTTTTGCGAAGG
>CAZWGG010000625.1:0-3580 GCA_964633305.1 uncultured Bacteroidales bacterium | reverse complement strand
TGTATCTTTTTTCTTCTCTTTTAAAGTAATATTCAGCAGTAATAAGAGGTTCAACAATAAATGTATTTGATTTAAAACCCTCCGTGCCTACGACTCTTTCATTTGAAATATCATGAGAATGTCCAAATCCATATGTCATGCTGAATTTACCTGAAACTTCTTGCGAAAATTTATATCGAACAGCATTATACAAAGTTGGTCTCGAAAAATCAATCCGAAATCCGTATAATATACTTTCAGCATTTGACTCTCCCAAATCAGTTAGCAAGTTTATAGCTCCTACTCCTAACATAGCTTCATATCTTTTAAGTTTCCATCGTTGAGCCATGGTTGGAAGAGTAGTGATTAACAATATTGTTAAAATAATAATATGCCTCTTCATTATAAACTAACTTTCGAAAGTAAAGTTACTAAAAACTTTAACGTAATTATATAGAAATAGTTTATTTAAATATATGAATTTTTTAGCATTATTCAAATTTATTGGTTATTGAAACCAAAAAAATCATATATATATCAATTATATCAATTTCTTTTATCAACCCCCCACATTAGTTTATTTCGAATAGTTTTATAGAAGCTGTTATTGGGTAAATGTACCATTTGTAATTTAAATTCAGCTTTACAAATAATAAATTCCGTTGGCTTGTCAATTTCTATGGTTCTGTTGTCCATAGAAACAAGAAATTTATTTGATCTTGAGTAAGCTTTTAGTTTTATTTCCATGTTATCCGGGATTACAATTGGCCTTACCGTTAAGTTATGAGAAGCAATAGGTGCTACGATAAAATTATTTGATCCAGGAGTGACAATAGGGCCACCTACACTAATTGAATATGCAGTAGAACCTGTTGGCGTAGAAATAATCAAACCATCTGTCCAATAGGTATTTAAAAACTCTTTATCCAGGGATGCATCTATCGTGATCAATGATGATCCTTTTTTTTGTATGGTAATTTCATTTAAGGCAAAATTTAAATTGCCGAAAATATTTGCAGGAGAAATAAATTTTAGCAGAGTTCTATATTCTATATGGTAATTATTTTCAAATATTGCATTAAAAGCGGGTATGATTTCTTCTTTGGATATATTTGCCAAGAAACCAAGTCTTCCCGAGTTCAGTCCTACTACAGGAATATCATTCTTAATTGCATACGGAATTGTTTCTAAAAATGTGCCATCGCCACCGATGCTAATTATAAAATCGGAATCAGTAGGAAAACTTTCGATAGTATCAAATATACCATTGAGTTTGTAATCTAATTGATAATTCTTGCTAATAAATTCTTTGAAAGGATTATAAATAAATATTTCCGACTTTTTATCACTTAAAATTTTAAATACCTGCTTTACATAAGTCGTAAAGCCCGGGTTAAATGTCTTACCATATATTGCGATTCTCATACTAAAAGTAAACCTTTTCTATATATTCAGGTATCTCATAAATGATTCTAAACGATTTTCATAAAGATTGTCAAGATCGTTTTCATCCATGAAAGAAGCTTTGATTATATAATTATAACGTGTAAAAGTTTGAATAACTGATGTAAGATCTTTTCGGTTAATTTTAAGAGTTACCTCCATTTTGGTTGAATTGGAATGAGAGCTCACATATAAACTAAGTATTTTTGCATCATTGCTTTCAACAATCTGTGCAATTTGACTCAATGAATAATCGTTTGTATTAAGTTCTAGTACAATTATTCCACCCGGTTGTTTAATTGCTGACATGTCTGCAAAATAATGCAATAAATCGGTTATGGTAATGACACCCATGTAATGATTATTATGATCAAGGACTGGTACTACACTTAGTATCAATCTTGATGCTAATTCCATTACTTCATAAATATGTTGGTCTAATTTTACGTATGGACTAAAAAGCGATAAAGTATGATTCCCGATAGGTTCTTCAGACATATTCAAGTCGTAAATGTCTTTGTCGGATATCAACCCCAGAAAATCTTCGTTGTTTACAATCGGCAAATGAGAAATACGAAAAATATCCATCCAATATAAAGCCTTCTGTCCACTGTCAGAGGTTCTTAATGCCGGGATTACATCTGATATTAAATCTTTTGCCCTCATGCACCTAATTTTAAATAAAAATACTTAGTAAATTTGTATATTTCAAATGTCGACTTAAAATATCAATTTGAATGACCAAATTAAGTGTAAATATAAACAAAATTGCTTCATTACGGAATGCCAGAGGAGGAAATATACCAAATGTATTAGAAGCTGCAATTAATTGTCAAAAGTTTGGAGCACAGGGTATAACTGTGCATCCCAGACCAGATGAACGTCATATTCGTTACCAGGACGTGAGGGACATAAAACCCATTATCACAACAGAATTTAATATTGAAGGATACCCATCAAAAAAATTTATAGATTTAGTACTTGAGATTGAACCTCATCAAGTTACACTGGTACCTGATTTACCTGGTGCAGTTACATCAGATCATGGATGGGATATTCCTAAGCATTTATCATTTTTAAAAGAAATTATTTCTGAGTTTCATAATGCCGGGATTCGAACATCAATATTTGTAGAGACCGATACTTCAAATATTGAATATGCTGTTAAAACCGGGACAAACAGGATTGAGTTATATACCGAACCTTATGCAAAATATTTTTTTGCAGATAAGGAAAAAGCTATTACACCTTTTATACAAGCTGCTGAAACAGCAAATAGGGTAGGGGTGGGCATAAATGCAGGACATGATTTAAGTCTTGAAAATCTTAAATATTTTAGTAGTCACATTCCAAATTTACTTGAAGTATCAATTGGCCATGCCTTAATTTCCGAAGCATTGTATTTCGGCCTGGAAAAAACCATCCAGCTTTATCTTGAAAAACTTAAATGAAACTTTATTTTAGAAAATTGGGCAAAGGCTTTCCTGTTATTATTCTGCATGGCTTGTATGGTTCTTTAGATAATTGGATGGGGTTTGCAAAATTGATTTCAAAAGATTTTGAGATTTATCTTGTCGATCAAAGAAACCACGGACAATCTCCTCATAGTAATGAGCACAATTATTATGCAATGGCTAATGATTTATTAGAATTTATACGTGATCATTCAATAGAAAAACCGATTATAGTCGGACATTCAATGGGAGGAAAAACAGCCATGTTTTTTGCTGCTGAATATCCAGGTAAAATAGGTGGTTTAATTGTTATTGATATTGCTCCAAAAAATTATGATGATGATCCTTTGCTTGTTGCCAGGTTTTTGAATCATGGCTATATAATTGATAAATTAATACAATTACCAATAAAAGATATTAAAACCAGGATAGATGTTGATAAATTATTTTCTGAATTTATTCGTTCTGAACGAATAAGGCAATTTCTACTAAAAAACCTAAAAAGAGATAAATCGGGTAATTTTTCATGGAAATTAAACCTGGATGGATTAAAAAATAATTTATCAGAAATTTTAATAGGTCTTGATAGAAATATTATTAAACCACATAATTATCCTGTTTTGTTTATAAAAGGAGAGCTTTCAAACCCAAAATTTTTTAGCCATCTTTTTTATTTTCTCCCATTGAAAATCAGTTTCAAAGAA
>CAZWGG010000624.1:0-3587 GCA_964633305.1 uncultured Bacteroidales bacterium | reverse complement strand
TCGGAAGGTTTACCGGCTTGGAGCCGACGGTCAAAATAAGTTTGTCGTAAGAATATGTGTCACCTTTCTGTGTTAATACCGTCTTACTTTCCCTTTGTATTTTTACGGCCTTATCGACAACACAATCAATTTTATTACTGTCCAGGTTGACATATTTAACACCTCTTTGATTAAACTGATTTACGGCAATAAACACACCAGTTCATATCAAATTGACCTGCACTCGTGATTGAAAATAAATAATCTAAGTCTTGATTTTCTTCTTGCAATTCTTTTAAAACCTTTTCTGGACTATCTGTTTGGTGTGGATGATATCCTGTCTCATATCCACAATTATACACTTCAAATCCTGCGTGTTCCAGTTCTTCATGGGACATCATAGTATTAGCTTTATCCGAATCGTTAACAATATCCTCAATATAACTACCAAAACTTTCTTTTCTTGCACAAGTTTCACATTGTAATTCACCATCCCCTATCCAATAATCGGGAATCCAGCCATAGCAATCTGGTGATGTTTTTACAATTTGACCGCAATCCGAACAAGTCGTATATTCATCGCGAAAACCGAAAACAACGTTTTCAAAATGATCGTTTATATACCGTTCGACATATGACGGTATACTGTTCCAATCTCCAATGAAATAAATCGTTGTTTCGTCGTCGTGTAAATTCCCAATCATACAATCACTGGAATATTTTTCCATGATTGCTAGTATAGTGCTTTGATCCATAATTTATCCCCTTATTCTGAGTTTAACAGCTAATCACTATCAACCTACCATAGATTGATAGTAACAGGCTGTTAAGCCTGCTATTGCGTTACACTATCTCAATCAATCCCAGTTCAGAGCACCGTTTTTCCTGATCATCATCCAATCGAAAATCATCAATTTCCATTGCTGAATCTTCCCATGCTTCAAGATTGTCCCGAATGTATATATCCTGACCATTTGAATCGGTATGAACTAACAACTGTCCATTATCATCCCTGAGCAAATAAGTTGTTCCGGAAAAATTACCATTGTTATAATGGTCGACTTCTCCCAATGTTTCACAGTTTGCAGTATTGTATCTTTTCCCGTTGATAGTTGCTTTCATTTTATCCCCTATTTTTAAGATTAACAGCTAATCACTATCAACCGAGATTGATTGATAGTAACAGGCTGTTAAGCCTGCTTGCCTGTTTAAAGGTCTCTTTTACGATTCACATCGCTTACGGATGTTACGACAATAAACTTTTCCTTTGGAAGCATCGAAGGATAAGGAACCAATCCCGGATAATCAACAATTTTGTGCTTTTCTAAAATATCCATCGCTGTTTGTTCATACTGTGAACCATATCCGTACTGAAAAGGCACTCTCTCAAGTAAAGCGCCATTAACATAAACTTCAACTGAGTGATAGGTATTACCATTCACCCGTTCGAACCATCGACGACCAACAACGGTTATCGTTGTTTTTATCTGGGATTTTAATTCTTGAATATGTTTCGTATTCGTTTCTGAACTTGCTAATTTTTCAAATAATTCATGACCGTTCATATCATCCCCTTTCTAGTTGTTTCATCAATTCGCTTGTAATGTAAATATACAAATCGTACTCGTCCATATATCCCCTATTTTTGAAGTTTAACAGCTAATCACTATCAACTGTGAATCAATTGATAGTAACAGGCTGTTAAGCCTGCCCAGGAAAATTAACCTAGTCGAGAAACTGACTTACCCAAAAATTCCTTGAAATTCTTTACGGAAATATCGGGTATTCCTGAATCGGTTATTACTCCTACTTCGATCCTTTGTATCCAGGTGTTAAAGCCTTTCAATTTGACATATTGGCCATTCACCATTCCAGACCAACTATACCAGTTATCTTTGTTTTCTTTTCTCAATTTGTTTATAGTATCAACAAATTGTTCTGTTTCAGTTTTAAATTTTTCTGACATGATATCCCCTATTTTGAGAGTTTAACTACTTTTGACTTATGTTAACCAATCTTAAAACGATTCTAATAATTTTGACAATAAAAAAATGAATAAACTATTTTTTCTTTTCTGACTTTTGTCTGGCCATATCGATCACACCATACATCACACTTAATTCTGATACTCTACAACCAGATGATTTTGAAATTCGCTTTGCCTCTTTTTTAAGCCAATTCCAATTTTCACCGGATATACAGACCGATTTTTTCACAGAAGGGATCTCATTTTCCGGTCTACCGACTTTTCTTTTCAGTGATTTCATTTATTTGTCACTCCTAAAATTTATATTGAATACTAATCTTTGGTCCCCAACCATGACTATAATTATGTGCGACTGCTTCCAACTCAAAAAAGAAAGTGATTCCTTGAAATCTATCTTTCCATTCCTCAGTTGGCAACGCCCATGTAAATAATACATGGGATACGATTCCTAAAAATATTAACGTGTCAACCCGTTCTTGGGACGGTTCTTCACCTAAGATCGGATTACTTTCTTTCACACCATGCGCTCTAAATTCTTTGGTTTGTGCCCAATCTATACAGGTCACAAGCACATATACCGCCTCAAAAGTCTTCTGTTTCTCTGTCAACGGTCTAAACCATTCAGCATTTGCAAACGGAGTGATCAGAACTATCAAAATAATAATTATAACTGGTTTCATGTTATTCTTCCTTAATTTGAGGTTTAATTGTTCTGTTCTGACTCTTATATTATTACATCAATTATTTTTGTCAATAAAAAAATGAAAAAATAATATGAATTAATCTTTACTCAAAGATAAATCAAATTTATTAAATCTAATGAATCATATCTAAACTTCTGATAACTTTACTTTATTAAATATTTCTGATCCATCCAGGAACTAAAATAAAATTTTTTGAACTATGATTTTCTCGCACTGAAAAATTCCCGCACTAAAAATGTAAGTACCGTCAAATCGCAAACTAAAGGATCTCAAACGGTTTTTTATAAAAAAATTTTTTTATAAAATTCGAAAATCGAAACAAAGTACCGTCCCATTCTGAAAAACTCAAACAAAGTACCGTCCCATCGTTACTGGCTTTCATCAAATTTAAAATTTATTTTACTAAATCATAACAACAACTTACTTTACCTACATGAACAACATGAATTCAACATGAATAGCTACAGTCCCACTATCACTAATCTATTCATGTAATTCATGTAATTCATGTTAATATATAATAAAATAAAAATAATATATACACTCGACCATTTCGTCGATTTTCTTTGAGTTTTTTCTCAAAAGTGCAAAACCCCCTTTCAAAATTTTTTCTTGCGACTTAAATTTAGGTGAATTTACGTGATTTACATGAATAAGTCAGTGGTAGTCGCCGCCTACGCATACATGTAGAATTCATGTTATTCACGTGGAGCTAATAAAGTTCTGAAATAACTAAACAAATTTACATGAATAAATTTTACAGGAAGACTAGGCCGCCTTGTATGAGCCGCTTCTACGTCCACAAATAACCGAGCCGCCCATTTTTAGTAATTGATTTTATTACACTTCCTAATATCAAATTAATTTCAAATTAAGAGCCTATTTTCAAATTAATTTCAAAAACTATGGTCACTTTT
>CAZWGG010000623.1:0-3589 GCA_964633305.1 uncultured Bacteroidales bacterium | reverse complement strand
TTACAAATTTTCCTGCAAAGGGTTGGTATTCTTCAATATTAACATATTTCGATTTAAAATTATCATCCAAGTCTTCCATCCGGATAAACCGTCCCTTTCTGTCAACCAGGGGACTTACCTGCATATTTTTTTCCGTAACAACAATTGGGGGTATATTGTATTTCCTGGCAACATTAAAGTCATCAGCACCAAATGTCGGGGCAATATGTACAATTCCCGTGCCATCTTCAGTAGTTACAAAATCGCCTAAAAGAACTTTGAATGCCTCTTTTTCAGGTTTAACCCAGTTTATCAGCTGTTCGTATGAAATTCCTTCAAGCTTGCCCCCCTCAAATTCATCGATAATTTTGTATGGTATATATTTATCTCCTTCTTTGTAATCCTCCAAGGATAAATCCTTGTTTTTATCGGGAAAATAAATGTTAAATAGGTCTTTAGCAAGTATTAGCGTAACAGGTTGACTTGTATATGGATTAAATGTTTTTACTTTGACGTAATTTATTTTTGCCGCTACCGCCAATGCCGTGTTTGAAGGAAGCGTCCAAGGGGTTGTTGTCCAGGCCAAAAAGTAAACATCGGTATCAGCCCCTTCGAAAAGAAATTCTGATTTTGAATCACGCACTGCTTTAAATTGTGCAACACATGTAGTATCTTTTACATCCCTGTAACACCCCGGTTGATTTAATTCATGGGTGCTCAACCCTGTGCCCGCAGCAGGAGAATAGGGCTGAATAGAATATCCCTTATAAAGCAAATTCTTTGAATAAAGCTCTTTTAACAGGTACCATACTGTTTCAATATACCTGTTATCGTATGTGATATATGGGTTATCCATATCTATCCAAAATCCCATTTTATGGGTAAGGTCTTCCCATTCACGGGTATATTTCATAACTTCTTTCCGGCATGTTTCATTAAACTCTTTTACAGAAATCTTTTCCCCAATATCTTCTTTTGTTATGCCTAATGATGTCTCAACACTTAATTCTACAGGTAGTCCATGGGTATCCCAACCTGCCTTTCTTTCTACTTTATATCCTTTTAGTGTTTTATAACGACAAACTATATCTTTTATAGCCCGTGAAAGTACATGGTGGATCCCTGGCATACCATTAGCCGAAGGCGGGCCTTCATAAAAAATAAAAGGACTATTCTTTTCTCTTGAAGAGATACTCTTTTCAAATGTCTTTTCTTTGTTCCATTTTTTCAACAATTCCTTGTTTATTTCTGACAGATCAAATTTTTTATATTCAGGAAACCTTATACTCATTGTAATTCAATATTTTGTACTAAAGACATTCGATATGAAAAATGTTCACAAAGATAGATT
The DNA here is from genome assembly GCA_964633305.1 of uncultured Bacteroidales bacterium. Taxonomy (GTDB): domain Bacteria; phylum Bacteroidota; class Bacteroidia; order Bacteroidales; family UBA10428; genus CAZWGG01. Next base: position 2,259 of record CAZWGG010000623.1, on the reverse strand, counting down.
TCTGGAAAGAAAAAAACAATTCTTAACAAGAATTGTTTTACTATATTATATGTTGTTGAAATTCAGGCTTTTTTTAAAGTGAAAGCAAATGAACTGCCCTCTCCAACATTGCTTCTTACATTAATGGTTTGCTGGTGAGCTTCAATAATATGTTTTACAATAGAAAGTCCTAAACCTGTTCCTCCCATTTCCCTCGAACGACTTTTATCGGTTCGGTAAAATCTTTCAAAAATCCTGGGAATATCTTTTTCTGCAATGCCAATTCCATCATCAGTAACGTCAACTAATAACACTTCGCCCATATCGAGAAAATCAACATAAGTTGTTCCATTCTCTTTCCCATATTTAATAGAGTTAACAATAAGATTATTTATAGCCTCAAGAATTCTTTGCTTATCGGCATAAACAGGTATTGGTTTTTCGAATTTTTTTGCAAATTTTAGTTTTATACTGTGGTCTTTAGCCAACATTTCATGCATTTCAAACGACTCTTCAAAGAGTTTAATAATATTAATTTTTTTTAATTCGAGCTTCATTTCTCCGGACTCAAGCCTTGATATAGATTCAAGATCATTTACGATAGATATAAGACGGTTTATGCTTTTTTCTGCCCTCTGAAGGTATAATTTGTTGACTTTTTTATCCTCAAGTCCACCATCTAGTAAAGTCAATATATATCCTTGGATATTAAAAATTGGCGTTTTCAGTTCATGAGACACATTTCCCAAAAATTCTCTACGGTACTTTTCCAACTGTTTTAGCTGGGTAATTTCAAGGCTTTTCTTTTTAGCCCATAACATAACGTCCTTTTTAACTTCTTTTATAATGTCTTTATCTTCAAAATCTTTAATGACATCTTTTTTTGAAGCCGAAACGTTTTGTATGGTTTTATAAATCGGGCTGATCTTTTTGTATATGAAATTAGTTAGAAATGAGACGGTAAAAATATACACTACAATAAATACCGATAAACCTGCAATAACAACCGGGTAAAATATATTTTCCGAATGAAAAACCAAAGACAAAACAATACCTATACCTGTTATAAATGCGGAAAATAAAGCCATGTTAATGGCAGTTTGACGAGGTGATAATAAGCTCATATTGATTTTATTTGTAGTTTATTTATCTTTCTCTTTTCTTTTTGTAAAATTGACAAATAATATGGATTAACATGTTATCAAAATATTAATTTTATTAAATACTATAAAATTCAGGGATATGAAAATCAATAAACCAACTTTGATCAGATGGAAGATCTATTTTGACCGTGCCAGGATGTATATTGGCTATTTCCAGTTTTTTATGATGGTGGTAATTTTCATTAACGCTATAAAAGACAATAGTTTTGGAAAATACTTAGTTCAATATTCAGCCATATCCATTCCACTGCTGCTGATTTTTTTTATCGGGGGGTCTCTAATACTAGGATATTATGACTCTAAACTAGGTATACGAAGTGAAGAGATGAAAAATATATCGAACAGTAACCCTGTACAAATGGAAATTCTTAAGATTTTACGTGAATTAAAAGAGGAAAAAGAGGGGAAGAAAAAATGATATAACTATTAATCGTTCTTAATAAAATCGAAATGATACATTCTATTTGATCTTATTTTCAATCAAAGCAATAGCAGTCTCAAGTATTGTATCTATTCCCTTTTCAGAATCCTCTTTACTTATCCAGACAGCCACATCGGGAGGAATTCCTGTAAACTGAAAATCTTTACCATTGGGAAGTTGCGTTTGAGAGTTTGAAAGCCTGAAATGCCATCCGTTGGGCAACTGTTTTTGAATGGGATTCCCGCTTCCTCCCCCGGTAGTATCTCCTACAATAGTAACATTGGGTAATACAGACATTTCTGCAACAAACCATTCGGTTGAACTGTAGCAAAGCCTGTTTGTTAATACAGCAACAGGTTTAGTATATTTTTCCCCGTTATAAGGTTGAAGATAAATATCGCTCCATTCGGTAAAATCATCGTGCCCCTGACCGTTTCTTGACCGGATTTTAAAAATAAAATATTCCTTATCAGCAAACCTGCTGGCTATTAAGTCGGCATTACCAGAGTTTCCTCCACCGTTTGATCTCACATCGATAATAATTCCGTCGGTTTCAGAAAAATTTTCTATAACCTGGTCAATAATTTCATATTTTTCTTTTTCCCCGGCAAAAGAATATATGGCTATATATCCGATATTAAAGAATTCTATATTTGCATACAGTATGATGTTACTGGGTATTATCATATTATCTAA
>CAZWGG010000622.1:0-3589 GCA_964633305.1 uncultured Bacteroidales bacterium | reverse complement strand
CCTAACAGCCGGTCATAAAACATTGCGCGGATTGTGCTAAATTTGAACAACATAACATTTAATAAACGGCAGCAACGGCTTGATACGAAAGAGCTTCGAAATGCGCAACGTTTCATAGTGTGCCGAGAAGCAATGGTCGGCAATACAAAATCCATTGCATGCTGTAAATAAGATGGTGGAACCGACCCACCGAGGTCACTTTGCAGGAGGGGGCTTCAAACCACCCAAAGGTGCTGGGGTAAAGAGCCTAGGTATTGAGCGTTTGGGAAAAGGTCACGCCATGAGCGTGATCAGGTATGGGCACAGGAGCTGAATATCAGTGAAACATTGATGAGGAGCCGAGAAGTTGCCACATCCAGTCAAAAGCCACGGAGTATGAAACGGGGTTATAAGTATAGCAGTTACCTGTCTACTGGCTATACGGCTGGCGTCTTACAAATGGCAGGAACTGTGTTCGGGCTTATTTACGGAACTCGGGAACCGGCATAGCAATGCAAAGGGAAAGGCACAATGGAAACAACCTAGAGGCGGAAAACCAATGAGTTATGCCGGGGCGGACTGATCCGTAGTAGCATTGATCCGACTGTAATGGAAGGGGAGCAAAGGGATCAGGTTATACAGTCAAATAACGTTTATCAACTCAATTTTTTATTGAGGATGAATTTATGGAGTGAGACAAAATCGGTACCGGTAAGCAAAGACCAGATATGGTCTGCTTACAAGAAAGAGAAAGCCAACAAAGGAAGTGCAGGGGTAGACTTAGTAAGCATGGAGGAATTCGATGCAAACCGAGGTAAACATCTCTACAAACTTTGGAATCGAATGGCATCAGGAAGTTATTTTCCGCCACCTGTAAAGGAAGTGAAAATACAGAAAGATGATGGTAAAATCAGGAAATTGGGCATCCCGACTATTGCAGACAGGATAGCCCAGACGGTGATCAAAGATTACCTTGAACCACGGTTTGAGAAGATATTCAGTCCAAGTTCATATGGTTACCGGCCGAACAAAGATGCCCACCAGGCATTGGCGTTTGTACGGGAAAATTGTAGAAAGAACGACTGGGAAATCGACCTGGACATCAAAGGTTTCTTTGATAACCTTGACCAACAGAAACTGATGCTAGCCGTGGAAAAGCATGTGCCAGAGAAATGGGTACGCATGTATATTCAGCGGTGGCTTACAATGCCAGTATTGCTTAAGTCAGGAGAATTCTTTTCAACCGCGCACATCCAAGTCTAAGAAAGATGGCAAATTATTTCTCGGATATGACTGAGCCATTAGTATCCGGTCGAAGAAGCGTATAATCGCAAAAATGAGGGAATTCAACATTGCCTACTTAACGCACAAGTCCATAGTTGGGGTAGCCCAATATCTTAACCCCTATATTAGGGGATGGATAAATTACTATGGAAAGTTCAGGAAGTACGAAATGAATTCAATCTTTCAGTTGTTACGACGACGTTTAGTATTCTGGGCAAGAAAACGGTACAAACGCTATAAGTACAATATAAACAAGGCATATCTTTGGTTAGATAGAGTGAGGAAACAATTTCCAACACTCTTCTATCATTGGCAAATTGGTTTATCTACTTAAATCGTTTAGATTTGTATAACAAGAGCCGGATGAGCCGAGAGGTTCAAGTCCGGTTCTGAGAGAGATTTGGGGTGAAATTCCCCTTATCTACTCGACCCGGCAAAACGTTGTGGGTAATGCTGATTCACACTATCATAATTAAATGAAATGATATGGAAATAGACTTTTTTCAAAAAGAACTTTTAACACAGATAGAAAAACAAGGAGTTGACTTTATCTATTTTGTTGACATATCCCATTTGACTGATAAGCAAAATAAAGAATAGCGACTTAAAGGTCGAAGGGTTGGCGTAAGTGCCAAAATATTTATTTTTGCGGTAAAAAAGACGCAGTGTTACTAGAGAATAATTTTACAACAGATTTCAAAGACCATATCAAATTTAGTTACAGTTTTTTTGACCGCATTATTGTTCGAGGTTATATTCTTGGGATGTTTCGTCCTGTTAATGTAATTGCCTTACTACGTAATCTAGGCTTTGCAAAACACACCAATGGGATATTTAAACTTTTATCAGACCAATTAAATAGCCATATTAAGAAATTAGCAGCCAAATATGAAGTTCCTATTCTTTGGCGAGAAAGCCATGGTGGCAAACAAATGGAAATGCAGTCCTTTGTAGAGGAGAATTATTTTGATCTAAAAAAAACAGGTGTTATATGCATTGTCAAATCATTAGAGTTTATGAGTTGTTATTGGAATAAACAAGTCACCACAAAAAAAGGATCACTATTTATAAAGATGTTCTGGTTAAAAAAACAAGTAACACAACATTACATCTATATTAAAGATCAGGTATTAGGATTCTGTTGTTTGAAGATATCATCTGGACTACCCTTTCATTGTCAGTTTTATTGTAATGGTCATTGGTATTTGCGTCGTCAGTTGGATAAGAAAAAGATTGGTTACAAGATACAAGAGAATGCTTTCCTGAGGATAGATGATGAAGCATTTGTTCAAAAATTGGTGAATGATTTTAAAGGCAGTATTATTGATGCGCGTATTAAGCATTGGATGAACAAATGGTTTCGTTTTGACAAGGGAGAGCGTTCTACATGTTCTTCATTGCTAACCCACAATTGGTATACCAGCCAAAGTGAAGTTTGCAGTAATGTAATCTTTAAAAACAAAGGATATTTCAATCGGGTTTACGATAAGATATTAGAAAAACATCATCACTTAGCAATGCCCGATAGTTTAAGTAAATTATTTGATTTAAAAACAGAAAGAAAACAAAGTAAAAGCACAAATAAAGTCTATCATCAAAAAGCCTGTGCCAAACACTGGATACAGGGAAATTCCATCAAGATGTACAATAAAGGCGGTTATTTGCTCCGGGTCGAGACCACTATCAATAACCCCAGATTGCCTGGGGCTAAATTAAAAAAGCCAATCTTTGAAATAAAGGGCTACTACTGGTACGGATTCGGGTGCAATAACCGCTTCTTTAACGCTATTGCAAAAATAGATGCAACTTTTTTAATTGGGGATTATGAAAATAAGTTTACCAATGCGGTATACACAAAAAAAGGGAAACGGGTTGCAGCACCTGACCTAAGAAATCCAAAGCAAGTTGCAGTTTTAGCTATCTTATCAAACCCTCGTTTTACAACGGAATGGTTTCGTACAAAAGAGTTAATGCGTTATCTATCAGGATATTTTTCTAAAACTGCAGAAATACGCTATCAAATGGAAAAATTAATTGTAAGAGGACTCATTGATAAGCGTCAAGGTGCTAATTATTACAGAGTTACAAAGAAAGGTTATACATGGATAAATATTGCTTATTCTCATAACAGGTATTTTATAACACCTTTATTATCAATCGATTTACGAAAGAGAATAAAAGAAGTTGATGATAGTCTTGATATTTTTGAAAAAACTCAGAAACAACTAAAAGATGGATTAAATACTATATATCAAGAACTTAACATAGCAGCATAAAAAACAAAAACGAGAATTTTTTTCTTTTTTTTGATATATTAAAAAGGATA
>CAZWGG010000621.1:0-3591 GCA_964633305.1 uncultured Bacteroidales bacterium | reverse complement strand
CGGTTAGGTAAAGAATCCCGCCCATCTGATGTCCTGCCATAATACTCAAAATGATGGGATAAAACATGGCCTTCACTGTCTACTTCTTCAATATCATCTAAATAGAGTCTGTAATTCATATACGTTACTAAGCCGACCAGCGGATAACCCGCGATACGTTTTGAGTAGGGTTTTATTGTCTGTATGTTATTGGTATTGAATTTAAAAGATTTTACCTTTTCACCTTTTTGGCTATATACAAGCATTGAATCTAATCCCATTCGGTCAGAAGCGCCTCCTTCTAAAACGAATTTTTTTGTTTTAAAAACAATTGAATCATTGCTGGAAGTATATATCTTATGGAGTATATTGCCTGCTTGTTCATATTTTCCTTCGGCAAGTGGAGGATCTTGAATTGTTCCCCCGCAAAAATACAAGCTATAATATTTTGGATTTCTTGGAGGAACAAAATACGTATCTCCGGTTACATATTCAAAATAAATTGTATCAATACCATTTGCACTAGCTATCTTTTGTAAATTATAATCATGTAATGTACCTTTTTTAAAAAGATATTTTGTGCCATCTTCCCCTGTAACAATTATTTGCTTATAACCACCATTAAGCTCTATTTTAATATCATCGTATCTTTTTAATACAGGAATGTTATTTTTCATGTAAAATGTACCGGAATAGCCATTAAAGTTGTAATAAAAAACATCACTCTCTGCGTTTTGATATATAGCAAGATGTACAATTTTATTGAAATCATCAACAGTAGGTGGATCATTTATTGGTAAGTATTGTCCCAGATTATTGCCACTGATACTGTGCCTTCCTTTTATAGTCCTCGTAATTACTCCTCCGGCATTTAATGTCCAGCCCAATCCTACCCAGGTAGGATAATCTTCAACTTTTATTCCTGATGCGTAATATGAAAGATCAACCGGCAATGTCAGGTCACCGCATTTTAATGTATGCAAAGGTATTTCTATCTGCGGTGTGCCCGTATAAAGACTTACCGGGACATCAGCATATCTCGCTATAGCTGAGGCCTCAGGAGATGGTGGAATGACAGAAGGAATCCCGGTTTGGGCACTTAAATCATACCATCCTGAAACTAAAAAAGCACCAAGTAATAACTGCTTTAGCAAGCCTGAAATGTTAAATATTTTCATAAATAGTTATTAATTTTAGGGGTTAGACATTTTATTTTTTTAATTAATGGTAAACTTTATTAAATCCAAATCAGACCCGCCGGAGACAGGCAGCAAAGAATAACATACCTTTAAGATGTTTATTATCAATATCGAAAATAATAAAGACCTGGATTTAAAGATGCTCGGTTTACGCAGAGAAATATTTATGAAAGAATACATATAATTAGTGCAGAATTATGTAGCCCTTAATTGACTATCACTAAAAGATAATCAATCACATCATCTATTAAGGCAATTGAATTATCATTTTACTATGTAAATATAAGCATTCATACTTAATTCTTCAATCCATGGTTAAAATCTAACTTTTGATTATTCATGATTTTTTTGATTAGTTTGATTTTAAATGATTAAAAATACAAAAATTTGAAATGACTAAATTCAGATTATTTAGTATTATTTGTGAATAATACAGGTTAGAAAGGTTCTAAAATACTTCTCGATTATAATATGTTGTTTTATTATACGATAGGTATTTTTGTACAGTGAAAAAATCCGTTCTGAGTAATCTTTGCTTTTACACACCTTTCAGAAAACCGATGAGAAATTTTCCCGGTTGATCGTAAGAATAAAGTATGGATACGGCTTTAGCTGATCTTGGGATTATTGACATGCTAATGACCGGTTTTGTATTGCAGGGTGCTTATGCCTTCGATTCCGAGCTAAAATGCTATCAGTTATTAACAACGACAGCATAATTATTACCCGAACCATGCGATTATGCTATATTTGTGCTGTTGATAAATGCTTTAATCTTTATACAATGAGTTTCGCTGCAAGGCTTAAAAAGGCGCGGGTTGACAGGGGGTTGTCACAGACCGAGCTGGCCGGCATGGTGGGGATACATTATACGCAGGTGGGAAGATATGAGAACAAGGGCGCACAGCCTTCGGCCGAAGTGCTGGCCAATGCGCTGGGGGTCTTATTGGATTTCCTCACGAACGGTTTGGTATGGATTTGAAAGTGCCCTTGACAGGAGGGAAGATCATTCAATAGATACCAAATACTCTTCTTGTGTCATTACCGGTATTTTTGACCCCCGTTCGGTTTAGGCTGTGTCCCGCGGCTATCAGGCTAAGGTCGGGGTGACAAAAATTTTAAAAACCTAGAAAAAAAGTGGTCGCCATTTTTAAATATTTTGATTAGCTGTTAATACTGAGAATTAAACGTTGAAATTATTATATATCAGCCATTTAAAAATTGCTGCTCGATCTATCTATTTGAACATTTAAATGCCTGTAAAAGTAAAACCCCTGAATAATCAAGGGTTTTACTAAATTAACTAAAGGAGCCTACTCTTACTTAATAATCAATTTTTTGCTATACTGCTCATTGCCATCGGTTATTTTTACGATATAGACACCTCTTTTGAAGTTTTCACCGAGACACAAGCTGCTAATGGTATTTCTTAAAATATTATGGTAAACCACTTTTCCGCATAAATCTATAATACTGATTCTTGCCCCATTGGGTGAAATACTACTGAGACTTATGATAAATGTGCTATTCCTGTCAACAGGATTTGGAGATATTGAGAAAGTCCTATTTTCTGAAGTCTCAATATCTGTTAGTACCTCTAAACTTTTCATTGTTGAACAATCTTCCGGGGCCGTTGACGAATGGCTAAAGTAAATACCATAAACTGCTGATTTGTCAATCAAAACAAAGTTTTCCCCATCCATAACAGCATAATAATCGCCATCCATGCCTATTCCCGATCCGTTTATGGTAACACCTGGTTCTGATGAACCGAAATTATGGGTTGTTTTGCCTTTCAGGTCAACATACCAGGGTGCAACATTTAAGTTGACCGAGAAATTATATAATCCTTGATTAGCCAAATCCCATTGGATATTAAATTGAGTAATCGAGTTTATTGGTACATGTGTCCCAAGAACATGGACATACTGATATTGGGTAAAAGCTATTGATGGCAATGCCTCCGGGCTTGGCGCACCGTATAGTGCAAGCAGGTCGCAAACCGGGACAAATGTTGCATTAATAGTGTGGTCGGCAGTTACATTATTGAATGAGTATGATGTAATAACGCCCTGGGGTAGATCATCAACTATAACATCAAAAATTACATAATCTGCAGAGGGGGTAATTGTAAATGTATAGTCGTCACCCTCATATGCTATTATCGTACCCGATGGGTTGATGGTCCCACCAGCGCCTGCTGTTGCAGTTATGGTATAATAGCTAGTAGGATTACTGCAATCTCTCGGAGTTTCTTCTGAATTACTAAAGTAAATAGCATATGCAGCGGATTTATCAATCAAAACAAAGTTGTCCCCGTCCATAACTGCATAATAATCCCCATCCAGGCCTACCCCAGATCCGTTTATGGTAACACCTGGTTCTGATGAACCGAAATTATGGGTTGTTTTGC
>CAZWGG010000620.1:0-3598 GCA_964633305.1 uncultured Bacteroidales bacterium | reverse complement strand
ATGCAGAATAATGACATTTACTTGTTTGCAGACCGGAACGAGTGACGGGCATGGCTGGAAAAAAATCATAAAACTGCAACCGATATATGGCTTGGTTATTATAAAAAGCATACCGGTAAAAAATCTGTTACGTATAATGAAGCTGTTGAAGTAGTAAACTATGCCAAAGAAAACATAAAGCCGGGATTTTAGTATCAATCCCCCTGATTTCGGTCGAAACAAGAAAAATAGTTTATTTTAATTTGAATTTAATCACTAAAATATACCCAATTATTTAGTTTTTCTTTGTAACTTAATTATTATTAACCAATAAAATTTTAGTGATATGGAAAACAGAACAGGTTTTGGGCCTCGTTTGGGCGCTTATCTTTTAGACTTAGTGCTAATAATTGTTATTTCTGTAATACTGATATTTGGATTAGGATTGAAAGGTATGGCAACAGGGGCCATGGCAGCAGGCACCGATGATGCCGCAGCAATGGTAGCCGGTGCAGCAACAGGGTTCCTGGGCAGCCTTATGGCTTCTATGATTATAATATATATTATAGCTGCCGCATGGTACCTGTTAGAAGGCTTAACCGGATTTACAATCGGTAAATTAATTGTTGGCATTCAAATAGGTAATAGTGACGGAACAAAAGCCGGTATAGGCAAATTATTGCTCAGGTACATTATTAAAAATATCTATTATTTATTAAGTTTTCTGGCCCTTCTGGCAGGAATATCTTTCCTTCGAACACTTGGAGGTATCTTGGCTTTAGTAATCCTTATAGGATGTTTCTTTGTTTTAGGGGCCAAAAAACAGGCTTTTCATGATATGATTGCTAAAACAGCCGTATATAAAAGATCGGAATTAAAATAATTCATACAATATATCTTTTTCCCAACGAGAGTAGCTTTTCGAGTATAGCTTGTAGTTCCCCAAGTTAATATATTCAATGCCTATCCGGTTCTAAAAAAACATATAAGAGGATAGGCTTTTATTTTTTTATAAGATTAAAATCATTTAACCAATGTAATGGAATTTTATCTGAAATTATTTTTTAATATAAACCTCAAATTCTTCTGCAGATATTTCCTGTAACCAGTGGTTGTACCCCAAGCTTAAGGTTTTGTCAATAAGTGGGGCAGGAATAAATGGGGGCAACAATTTTTAGAATCTCTTCATTTTTCAGTTTCTTAATCGCAGAAAGTACCTCATGAACTGGTTGCTCACCTGTATGAAGCATATCACGAATATCAATTGTACTAACAACATAGTCTTCTTTAAACCAGCCAGGACTAACGGTATCGTATTTGTCTTTCCCTGCCTCAAAAGAAGAGATAGCAGACTGACCAATTTTATTGCGTAGCATATTAACCAGTTCTTCAACATTTAGTTTACCTATAGTGGCTGCCTGACTGAGATTGGTAATTTTTGTTACTGTTTTTCGTAGTATAGGATTCTTAAGCTTTTTAAACTGCGGAGCTGAATTTATAAGTGCATCTTCTAACTGGGGATAGGCCTCCAGTAAGTCAAATATTTTTGTTTTTGGTGTTATTATCAGTTTACCCATAATTCTATTCTTTCGTATCGGTATAGGATAAAATTCTCCTTTCTCCTTCCAGACTTCTTGCATGGGTCAAATCTTGAGAAACCTCAAGTGTTCCAAGATATTTGCCATTCTCGTCACGCAGGGCATAATACTCGATCAATATGAATTTCCCTTTCATTTGAATCCAAAATGGTGCATACGAGGCTTTGCCCGATTTAAAGTCATCCAGAATCTTTTCGATAATATGCACACTCCCAGGAGGATGACATAATCTTACATCACGGTTTATAATGGAACGGCTCCTGTCAAAAATCCTGTGGCTCCCCTGTGTAAAATATTTTACTTTATCATTTTTGTCTACAAAAGTCATATCCACAGGGGCCGTGTTTAAAATAGCCATAATCTCTTTTGCAGAAAAACTTCCTGAAGGCAGCTGAAATATGCCATTGCCGGCTGTTGCTGTTAAATCATAACTGTTTGTATCTATCCCTTCCGGTCTCCAATCGAGCTTTGGGTCGTACAGGGTGAATCCATATTCAAGAGTTTGTTTATGAACATTCCACCATTCTTCAACTGTTAACACGTCCATAGACAAGGGGAATAGTATTTCCTCTTCTTTTTGAACCATGTCGGCCACGGCTTTTAATGCAGGAAAAAATAATAACTCAAGGGCATCAGATAAATTCTGTTTCTTTAATCCCGGTTCTTTAATAAATTCTATACATCCTTTAAGTTGTTCTCTTATCTCATCATGTTTTCCCCACATTACTTTTGGAGGTCCTGTAATATCATTTTTTTCCAGGTAAGGAAAAACCAGGTATTCCTTGCGTTGATAATGCTTGTTAACATCCATTAACTCATTAAAGCACCCATGCAATGTTAGTCTGATTTGCCGGAAAGATGATTCATCGGTTTTATCCAGGGTCTTTAATATACCATATGCTTTATCTACAACCTTTTTGAGTTCAATATTTTCTTTTTTAAACACGTCAACCGGATGGCCTTCCGGAATATCTTTTGCCGTAGTTAAATCAACATTACCTTTGAGAACTTCGCCATGAACATCACAAAGCTTCAGCACTTCTGTCACTGGTAAACCATCCATAATAAGTTCCTGTTCAACTTCTACTACTTCACCGTATGGTATATTTTTTAAGGTTGAAATAAGCTGTTCTCTGACTGTTTGGGCAGATTCTCCTTCATGAAGCCTAAGTATTAATTCCTTAAGTCGCTCTTTCCTGTATTTTGAATTGTTAATTAATTCACTCATTGTTCAATTATAAATTCTATTTAGATACAATCGTTCTCAATTTTTCTAAAACATCAATCATCAATTTATTAGTGGCAGTTATATTATTTATGCCAGCCAGAATTTCATTTTCGCTTTGTACATATTTATCTTTTCTCAATTCTGCCCGGCAATTAATCAATAACTCATTTATTATGTCTTGCTTGACTTCAAGATGAAATTGGAATCCAATTATTCTGTCCTTGCATATATATGCCTGATTATAAAAGGCTTCTGATTGCGCAATGTGTACTGAATCCCCAGGAATTTCAAATGTATCACCATGCCAATGAAATACATTCAATTCATCAGGAAATATATCCCACCCCACTTTTTTTAATTCTTGATTATTAAACTGAACAGGAAACCATCCTATTTCTTTGCAATGCCCGTGTAAGGGTTTCCCTCCTAATGCCTGAACAACTAATTGGGCCCCCAAACAAATCCCTATTATAGCTTTATTTGCACGAATGGCCTTATTTATATATTCAATTTCGGCTTTTAACCATGTATATACCTCATAATCATCAAAACTCATGGGGCCGCCCATAACAACCAATAAATCTACCTCATCAATTTTTGGTAAGGTATACTCTTCATAAAATTTTGTATAAGTTAAGTTAAAATTATTTTTTATTGCCCAATTGGCTATTACCCCGGGTTTTTCAAAAGGAACATGTTGAAAACAATGGATTTGCATAGTTTATCTCAGATTATTATTTAATGCCTGCCAGAAAACTCCTATTTTTTAAAGTCTTTGATAAGAAAACGTCAA
>CAZWGG010000619.1:0-3599 GCA_964633305.1 uncultured Bacteroidales bacterium | reverse complement strand
TTGCTGAAGTTTTATTTTATAAATGAACAAAAGGACTTTATTTATCCCTTCACAATTTCGATCCTGATATTATGTATTATCCCTGTTATTATCGGCATAATGGAATATGCAGGTATAATTGCACCATTTAACAGTGAGTTTAGAGTGTGTTGCGGGTTCATGAATCCGGGTGCAGCTGCCAACTATATAGCTACATTGCTGCCATTTTCTTTTGCATTATTATGGTTGGGACGTAATAAATCGAGAACAATACAGATTGCAGGTCTTTTAACATTTATTCCCTCAATCATCATGCTGATAGCTTCAAAAGCCCGTACATCATGGATTGCTGTTACTATTGCCATAGTTTATATATTAGCTTCCGATAACAGGTTTATTACTTCTTTGAAAAACATAATGTATACCAAAACCAGGAAGACAATATTTATTGTTGCTTTAATACTCATCACTGTATTTTCGTCCTATTTTCTTTATCACTTGAAAAAAGACTCCGCTGACGGCCGTGTATTTATTTGGAAGACGTGTATAACCGCTATTAAGGACAAACCGTTATTTGGGCACGGTTATAATTCGTATATTAAAACGTATAACAATTTTCAAGCTGGTTATTTCAGTAAACACTCCGATGACACAAACAACGGTTTGCTGGTACAGGAAGCTGCCTTTGCCATGAATGATTACCTGCAATTGACTGCTGAAATTGGTCTTTTCGGCCTTATCATTTTTTTGTGTATTGTATTTTTTGCTTTAAAAAAAATAAAGGATTACAGAAAACCGGATAAATATATAATTGCTTCAAAAGCATGTGTAATTGCCATGCTGGTATGTGCAATGTTTTCATATCCTTTTCGGTCGGCCTCTAATACTACTCTATTTTATGTTTTTATTGCCCTTATTTCTGCAGCTAATAAGCCCGTTATTAAAGTAATTCCTGTAAAAAAAACGGTTAAGTTCGGATTAATCTCAGGTGCGGTTTTATTGTTATTGTGTATTTTATATAAGCAAAGGATTGAATGTTGGAATATGAGAAAATGGAAACAGGCTGTTTCGGCAATTGAAAAACAGGAATATCCGAATGCTTATACTACATATAATCAAATATATCCCCGGTTAAAACATAACTTTTCGTTTTTATTCAATTATGGGGCAACAATGTCAAAAAACGGCAGGTTTAAAGATGCCATCCCAATTCTGGAGAAAGCAAAAAAATTGACTACAAGCTACGACCTTTTTATGATCCTGGGCGATGATTATTCAAACATCAGCAGGTTTGATCTGGCAGAAAAAAATTACTTGTTTGCTTCTAATCTTATACCCCATTTGTTTGTTCCGAAATACAGATTATTTAAACTGTACCTCACTACAAAACAAAATGAAAAAGCATATAAAATGGCTTCCATTATTACCGATATGAAGATAAAGATATATTCTCCTGTTGTAAATAAAATAAAAAGCGAAGCAATGATGTATTTAAAAAACGAAAAGGGAAGTAACAATTGAAGATAAAAGGTTTTATGATCATAACTTTACATAATAACATGTTCTTTAATTAATCTTGATTATCTAATGTCCATTTTCTAACAAGGAACCCTGTCGCTCTGATTACTAATTCAAAAACAATTTTAATGAAATTCATAATAAAAATAATAGCAATTACTTCTGTTCTCCTGTTTGAAATGAGTTGTAAAAACAACAGGGGGCCGGATTATGAAAATAAATTGTTGACAGCAAATGAAATAACCCACTTACAACAACATTTTAGAGACCTATACGAACAGCTTAAAATCGACAGTTCCGGTTTTTGCATTTTTACCCTTTCGGGAGATAATGTTTTCTGCGTTGATACCTGCCCGGTTCCAAATTACTCATTAACAACCGAATGGCTTAAGACGATTTGCAAATTCAGGAGAATCTCAAAAATATATTACACACAACTTTTAAATCACCCTTATTTTAAGATGTCCACGAAAAATAAGTGTATTTACATAAATTGTTTGAACCAACAGAGTATATGTAAATCATGTGACTTGTTGAAATCAAAAAACATAAAAAAATCTTCTGAAGAATCCATAACTATTGGTAAAAATGATTTTATTGAGTTATTTAGGGCCGAACACAATGATATTTCTATTGCAATAGAAAATGTTTATAAGGCCAATATTATTAAAAACCTCTTGGAAAAAAGCAGGTGTATTGAAGGATGGCATATTCAACAGTCGCATGGCATGCTAATCTATTGGAACCTTATCAAAATACCTGGGAATACAATCCTGTCAATTATTTTGCCCCAACTAAAACTGGGAATTATCCAAAACTCTAAAAGATTTGACTGGGACAAATTCGGACTTACCATTGAAGAAGATATTACATACAATCCTTTTATAGCACAAATTATTGAAACACTTGTCCCTAAACAGATTACCAATCCTGCTGTTGTTAAAAAAGTAATTTCCGATTTGAAAACAAAGGAAATAATTGGAATCAACAGGGCGACAAAACCCGGGAACGAGTTTAGAAATACTGATGACTCTTTAATTCGGAATGTTTTACCTATAGTTTCAATAAACTATGTGCCAGATAATTATTGCGGAAAGCGTGAATTTTTCCTGGATAAGGATACAAAATTAAGAATTATCGCAGTGGGTGAGGGTAATTCAAAAGTAAATCATGATAAAGATTTGGACAGGGAGCATATCGAGTTCTTCTTTGACATGAACAATGACAGGATAGGCCCTGTAGATGCCAGAGATTTTGATAGCCAATACCGGATTTCAGTTTTTGATTCTTCGATATACGGCACATACAATTCAACAAAAGGCATTCAATTCAAATACAAGCCGGAATCAAAGAATCTATACCATGTGAAAATCTTAATCCCATGGAATATACTTGGATATATTCACCCTGCGAAAAATGTAATATTTGGTTTTGACATGGGGGTTTCTGATAATGATGAAAGCGGCAGGGAAAATAAAATTATGTGGCATGCCACCAATGACAGCTCATATATAAATACATCACTTTTAGGACAAATAAAATTGGTTAGCCGTCATTCGGGGGCAATCTCTGATTCTTTGCTTGAGAGTACATATACAAATGCTGACCCTTTTATTGATGATAATGAAGATCGTTGCTGGGAGAATGTCCCTTTAAATACTATAAAACATGTGACTGTGGGTACTTTAGACAATAATAATGACATAAAAGCAACCTTTAAATCACTATGGAATAACCGCGGAATGTTTTTCCTAGTAACAATAAGCGACGACGAAATTATTAAGAATTCTAATATACTATCATATTGCCACGACTTTGGATGGATTGAAAATGAAAATACAGGTGAAAAAGAATGGAAAATGAGACGGCTTAATTGTCGTCATATAGGTAATGAAAAAATAAATATTTACAGTGATACAGTCATTATATTAAAAAAAGGAAAATATAACCTTTTCTATTCTAGCGACAATTCCCATTCTTACATGAAGTGGTTTGATAATAAAGATTACCTGCCATTTTATGGAATAAAAGTTTTAAAACAGAAATAAATATGAAAACCAGTGCCAACATAAAACCATCTGTCATAATAATCTTAATTGCTT
>CAZWGG010000618.1:0-3599 GCA_964633305.1 uncultured Bacteroidales bacterium | reverse complement strand
TTTTTAAACAATGTTGAACATAATTTGCTTACATTAAGCAAAAATAAATACCTGATAAAGATTAAACATCCTTATAAATTTAAATGTTATATTGACAATACCGGCAAAGTAATCAATAAAAACCAAACGAATAGGGACAAAAATTCAGAATGGTATTGTAGTAATGATATTTGTTCAACAGGTCCAAATAACCTAATTAAAATATTAGGCAGATACGATAATAGTATCAATAGAAATGGGAAATTAGCAACCTTTGTAGAAATTGAATCGATGATTGACCACGGAATAAAAGAGATTAAGAAGTCAATTGTTATTGCAGGAGATGAAAATACAACCAGGGGTAAAAAACTTATTCTTTTTTATCAATTAAAAGAGGAATATCAAAACAATCCTCCGGATATCAGGAAATTCTGTTTCAAATTTATGGATAAAGCTTTTGTGCCAGATGAAACCATAGAAATAAAAGAATTTCCAAAACTTGCCAATGGGAAAATTAATCGTACTCATTTAATAATACAATATCAAAATGGAAAAGGAAAAAATAATTTATAAACTGAAAGAGATAATAAATAAAGATCTTGATTTGGATATTGAGATGGATGAAATAGAAGAAAATGTTTCATTATTTGAAGATGGTATTGGATTGGATTCAATTGCAATAGTTGATCTAATAACCAAAATAGAAGAACATTTTAAGATAACAATTGACGAAGACGATCTTAATACAAAACTATTTAGCTCATTGAATAATTTATCAGAATTTATTCATTCAAAACTATAAAATGGAAGTAGAAGTAATTCCCTCCCGAAAACTTTTCTTAACGAATTATCCTGAATTTCGATATTGGAAAAAACGCCATGTTGAAAACTTAAATGATAACCCGCCTCTAAGTATATATGTACATATACCATTTTGTTTTCAAAAATGTGCATTTTGTTACTATCTTACACTTAAATATGAAGATCATGCACAATTAAATAAATATGTAGATGCAATTTGCAAGGAAATTAAGATTGTAACTTCTAAATATGATTTTTCTAATCGAGAAATAGATTCAATATATTTTGGAGGAGGAACACCAGGTATATTAAAAAAAGAACAATTATCTAAAATAATTGAGACCCTGGACAATAGCTTTAAGTTCTCTAATCCGGAAATAACAATTGAGATAAGCCCCAACCTTGTTAACGAAAATAAAATCAAAACACTTGATACCCTTGGATTTAATAGGATAAGTATGGGTGTTCAATCTTTTGATAATGATATCCTTAAATTAAGCAAAAGAAAGCATAACAACGATCAAGCAAAAAAGGCGACGAAACTATTATTAACCAAAAGTAATGCTATAATAAACATTGACTTACTAAGTGGTTTGGCAGGAGAATCTGAAGAATCATGGCAAAAAAGTTTAGATGAAGCAATAGGGCTTAAAGTTCATAATATCACTGTTTACAAAATGCAAACTTATTTAAATACAAATTTCTATAAATACGGGGTTAGGGATAATCAAATAAGTTTACCTACAGATGATACAGAAATAGAATTCATGAAGATAGCTATAGACAAGTTTTTCCAAAATAATTATAAGCCGCTGACTTATTTTACATATAGTTTAGATGGCAAATACCATCATAATTATGTAAATAGTATATGGAATAGAGGAGACTTGTATTCTTTTGGAATCTCCGGATTTGGCAACATAGGAAATCTTTGCTTTCAAAATACAAGAGCAATAGAGAAATATTATACTCAAATTAACAACTTCGAATTACCTGTCTCAAGGGGATACAAGTTATCAATGATAGAATCTGCTATGCGCTATATAATTCTGCGAATGAAATTATGTACTCTGGACTTGACAGAATTCAAAAAATATTATGGTTTTGATATGGTTAAAATTATACCTGAAGCAATTGATAATTTAATCAAGGAAAATTATATTGTTTTAGAAAAAAACATTCTTATTTTAACCCAAAAAGGATTATTATTCGGAGACTATCCTGGAGTTGTTATGTCTAATGCTTTAAGAAACTACTTTAAAGTAGAAAAATTTTTAATATAGCCCTGTTTTTTTGTATGAAGAATAATGAAAAATTAATAAATCAATTCAAAGAATCAATATGGAATTTGTGGGCTCAAGATGGAAAGAATGTTTGGCCAATTGATTTAAATAGTATTATTCATCTTTTCATTAAAGAATTCTTTACGGAGATCAATGAAAATATAGAAAATCTTGAAAAAAGAGGCTTAAGTGATGTTGAGATAAGTAAAAAATTTAAAACGTTTAGCAGGATTATAAGATTAACGGTACCTATGCTAATAGGTATGAAAAGGTTAAAATTATCAATTAATGAACAACGTGCCCATGTTATTAGAATGCTTTCGTTTGCCAAACATTTAAAACATACCGACTTATTAAATGTTCACGGGAAAAATTTAATACTTGCAAATAAACAAATCCAAAAGTTAATTGTATCTGGCATTAGCTATTCGAAAAAAAAGGAATCCATTTTAATACATAGTTTGTGTTCAATACTTTATGCATTTTGTGAAATTATTTTTTTTAAAACTCATGGCTTTATAAAAGAATTTCATGGGCCTTATGTATATAAAGGTAATGAATACGTAATTCGAGACTATTTTGATTTAAACTGTTCTATGCTTTGGGAGGAACTATCTGATTTTGATATTAATAATGTTAGAATAATAACCGCGTATAAACCGTTAGGAATAAAAATAGATATATTTAGTAACTTGTATATTAACCAACGTACAGGCTATATTCCTAATTTATCAGGGTATAAAATACAAGTGAATGGAAAAGGGTTTAATGTTTCAGAGATACCAAATCTTATCAATAAAATACAAAATGTTATGCTTAAAATTGGAAAAAGGATAGAAAGGATGAATTGGAAACAACTGGCCGGAAAATATGCAGAATTATTTTGGTTTGCCAAGTGTGAATTAAATAAGCCTACCTTTAGTATACCTAAGAAAGTTAAAGAAAATATTAATAACGGACACTTAAACCATTCAATAACTAGTATTTCTCCGGAAAAACTGTATAAAATGTTAAAAATTTCTTTATAAGTGTCTTAATCTATAAAAGTCCTATTATATTAATAGGACGTTCAAGGAAATTTTTCGATATGAATTCCCAAACAGAAGATTTTATTGTATCATAGTCTGATAATCATTGATGAATTTTAAACATGCAATGAGGAAAGCTGCCTAATTTTATAAGTAAGATTGTATAAAATAGATTATTGATTATTTGAAAATAATGGATGCCTGTAAAGAAGCCATGCAAACGGTTGGAAAACGTTTTGAGAAAGGGGAATATTTCCTTCCCGAGCTGATTATGGCCGGTGAGATGCTAAAGCAGATTTCAGAACTTGTGAAACCTAAACTTAAAGACAGGCTTGCAGTTGAACGCCTGGGTAGGGTCATCATGGCCACAGTGGAGGGGGACATTCATAATATTGGTAAGGATATTGTATCTTTCATGCTGGATGTCAACGGCTTTGATGTTCTGGATATCGGAATCGATGTGCCTGCCCAGAAGATTGTGGATGTTATTAAAGATTTTCAACCCACG
>CAZWGG010000617.1:0-3603 GCA_964633305.1 uncultured Bacteroidales bacterium | reverse complement strand
TATGAAGCCAATCAGATTTATAAATAGATTGCAAATGATTAAAAAAAGCTCCATATCCAAGATAAAATCCAATTGGTTGATTGGAATTAGACATATATATACGGTGTGATACAGCTAGTCCGTATCCTTCCATGTTTTTATAGGAATTTCGCCAATTGTAACTATCGAATGTATCATCGTAAGTATTACCGGAACGTTTCTCAAGAAAGTACTGGGGCGAAATTGACAACCAACTCTTTGATTTCCCCAAATGTATATCAACATCAACCCGTAATCCTCTTGCTGCCATGAGTTGCGGGAACCAGCCAAGCATTATTGATGTGTTTTCTTCCTGGGTATAAGATTCAATAAAATTGGCACTTACTAAAATAACTAGTAAAAGTAATTTCTTTGCCATGTTATGTTTATTTCGATTGATCATTATTTTCTGCCGGTATTTTGCTGAGCAGGTTTAACTCATTGTTGTTGTAACTATATTGGTATAGCCCGTCATTACCAATAACGAGCAATTTATCACCAAGCGGTATAACATCATATGCCTCAATACTAAAGTTATCTAACAATTGAATATTATATTTATTGGTAGCATCGTATACTTTTAATCCATTATCACAAACAAACAGTAAATTATCGTCAACACCGAGTCCTAAAGGGCTTCCCATAGCATATTCTTTGATTAACTTTGGGTTCGACAAATCAGAAATATCAATAATATCGAGCTGGTTTGAGAACCTGCCGCACCACGTATTTAGTGAATTAAGTGTTACATATGCATAGTTCCCTTCAACAACAACAGGATCACAACTGTAAACATGTTGGTAGACCGATAATTTTTGTGGAGATACGGGATTACTTATATCATAAATGTGCATTCCTGTTGTAGAGCCAATAAATAACGTATTTCCATATGGATATATAGTTTCTATTCCGAAGCCTAAATCAACACTATCTTGCAGTTGAGGAGTCGCAGCATCGGAAATATCAAACAGCTTCATATTTTCATTTGTTACCGTATAAAGCTTGTTAAAAGCTATTGCAAACCTTGCCATTGAACCACCTTTACCGGTTGATGAATCGTTCAACCCATCAGCTCCATCGGTAAAACTTTTCTCACAGGCTATAATAGCAGCAAAAGCAATGATACCAAAAAAGATATATGTTAAAATTTTCATAGTTTTCCTGGTTATATTATTTCCAACCGACAATAATTGTATTCTCCGGCCTGTTTTCTTTTGTAAAGGTCCATGGCAGCCAATCTTTACCGGGCGGTAAAAGTTCGGGAAATACATTTTTCACACGGCTTGTAACCTGAATATTAGAAGGGTCTGACAAATCAATAGCAACAAGGTCAACTGCATTATCGGCATAAAGAATATTTCCTTTCATGGCCATATCAATACATCCGGGAATTCTTATAAAACCTTCTTTTATAGGATTCTCAGGATTAGCGTTATTAATAATATGAACCCCCTTGTATTTCTCATTGATAAAAATGTAATTGTCTTTGAAATAAATTTTACCGGGTTTTTCAATGGTTGACGCAGAAAGCATTTCTACCGAATTTTCCAAAGATTGCCGTGTCATCAATATCGGAGTGTAGGCAAAAGGTTCTTCCTCGTATGGATAATAGCTGCTTAATAGCACTATAAGACCTAAAAATAACAGATTGGTTTTCATTAACTGATCATTTTACTTTTATTACTATGAAATAGTTTTGGATAGATGATGCAAAATAGTGAAGAATAGTTGCTTTTCCTTAAAAATTACTGAAAAAATCAACAACCCTGAATATATTTTACATCATAGTTTATTAGAAAAGGCTACTTCATTGGCTATAATGTTATCGGAAATAATTCAGGAAGTTTCAAAATCTAAATAAATTCGCTCTTTATAGCGAGCTTCATTGTTAGTATTTGTGAATGAAGATTTTACAATAATTTTGCAGTTTATTTAATACGCTTAAAAAATCTTTCCCATCGTATTTTATTTAAAAATGAATTATCCTTGTCTATAGACAACCAAATAAACACGGGCTTACCTACAATATGATCTTCAGGTACATATCCCCAACTTCGGGAATCCCATGAAGAATGCCTGTTATCTCCCATCATAAAGTAATAATCCATTTTAAAAGTATATGAATCTGTATATTCTCCATTTATAAAAATTGAATCACCTTTTACCTGTAAATCATTTTCTTCATATATGTCAATTATTCTACTGTATAATGGTAAATTGCTTTTACTTAGTTTTATTGTCTTTCCCTTTTCGGGAATGTATAAAGGCCCAAAATTATCTATTGTCCAATCGAAATCTGGGTGATTAGGAAATGTTTGATTATAATATTCATGCTCGATCTGGATATCTGGTATTATTGTATCGATACTATTCAATGCTGTAATATCTTCTCTTTGTTTTTGAGTTAAATTAATAGCATAATGAGTTAAAGATAATTGCTGAATATTACCACTTTCAACTCCGTTTCGTTTTAATAATCTTTTATTTAACGGTGTTCCTTTAGTTATAATTATGTATTTATGCAAAACACTTTCACGGTTTTTTTCCGGAATATTATTGATATAGAGTTTTGAATTAATTAATTGAATTGTATCTCCTGGAATACCAACACACCTTTTTATGTAATTATCTCTTCTGTCAACAGGCCTTCCTATGATTTCTGTATTCGATTTTATTTCTCTTTCAGCAAGGGAAAGATAATACGTATAACTTTTAAGTTCTTCTTTTTTTAATATATCTTGGAATCTGTATCTTTCTGCATGCCTCCACAGATCATATTTATAGCTAAATGTTGGATTTATCTTAGTTACTGTATCTAAGGCCGGACAATTAAAAACAACAACATTGTTTCTTTTTACTTTAGACAGGCCTGCTAGTCTCTTGTAAGGCCATTGTATCCATTCTAAATAAGATTTTGTTTTTGTTAAGGGCAGTGTATTTTGAGAGAATGGAAACGACAAGGGAGTGTTCGGTATTTTTGGGCCGAATGCTATTTTGCTGACAAATAAATGATCACCAACTAACAAAGAATTCTCCATAGAACCTGTTGGTATCTTGTAGTTTTGAAAAATAAATATATTAATTAAAGTAACCGCAATAACTGCAAAAATGAGGGCATCAATCCATTCAACGAGCTTTGAATTTTTGCCCTTTTTCTTTTTCCAAAAAGTCCAGTTAATTTTTTGAGAAACATACAAGTCAAAAATAATTCCAAGACCAATTAACAGCCAATACGAACCAATCCATATTACCCATAAGATATATATAATTGAAACGACTGCAAATTTGAATAATTTATTATTTAAAAATTTCATCTTTTATTTTTATGTAGTACCAAATAAAAAAATAAATGTATGTATTTTGATAATCAAAATAGTAAATCTCATAAAAAACAGGAAGCAAAAATATAAAAACAATTGTCTTTATATCATAAATGGTGTAAAAAATAACTTCTTTTAACATTATAAAAAGACAAAGAGTAATTAGTCTGTTCATACAAGCCGAGTATTTGTTATATAAAGTTCGAAGACCTAATTAGTCTTTGCAAGAAAACGCCAAATACTGCGTTATTCTTGCCTTGAAAAT
>CAZWGG010000616.1:0-3605 GCA_964633305.1 uncultured Bacteroidales bacterium | reverse complement strand
GGTATTCTATTTTAGACTTATTTTCAACTATTTACAATGGACCTCAAATTGAAAACATTTCTGATAATACTTGTCATACCTTTTTAAAATTATTATAAATATAGACTTAGTACATGACAAAAAATAATATCTATCTGATTGTTAATAACTTATATGTATACTGTTAACAAAATATGGTCAAAAAACTTGTATAAAACCTTGATATTCAATTGTTTAGTTTGCATAGCCAAAACGCAAATTAACATGAATACCAAGGTCGATATCAAAACTAATGAATTAGTTTCAATTTTCAGTAAAAAAACAGGATGGAATCTCGCACGAGTGAGGTTTCTTGCTACAATCATTTGTTCTTTATGTAAACTCCAGAGTGTTTGTTATGTGAAACTTGCCCAAGATTTGAGTGCAAATGCTAAAGTAGAATCAAACTTGCGAAGGATACAAAGGTTTTTTGCCGAATTTATCATTGACGGGGATTTAATTGCCAAATTGGTTTTTTCAATGTTGCCAACCCTTCCACCTTATCGCTTAAGCCTTGACCGAACCAATTGGAAATTTGGATCAACCAATATTAATATCCTGATGATAAGTGTTTGTTATAATGGGGTCGGAATTCCCCTAATATGGTCTATGCTGAATAAACGTGGCAATTCAAATGAAAAAGAAAGAAAAGAATTACTTTAATGAGGTTGAAAGAATATCAAAACTCCTCTCTATAATGTGTATCGCATTTATTTGGGCGTACCGTGTCGGAATATATAGGGACAAAAACATGGCACCTATAAAAATTAAAAAACATGGGCGAAGAGCCTACAGCTTTTTTAAATACGGACTTATATTCATTGCTCATGCCCTGTTGTGCAATGTTTATCAGAATATTGAACTAATAATTGAAATTTTGTCATGTACTTAGAAAATTATGTCATGTTTTTACGGGTATAAACATGACATTTTTAGTTCACTTTTTCTTGCTACAACTATCCCTTGTATTTTAGCACTTAACAGGTTTTTCTATTATGGTAAAAAGAAGTAGCTTTATTTGACCAAACAAATATTTGTAACGTTTTTACCGGTAAAAACGTTACTTTACGTACTGTAACCGGTGCAATGCTCGAAGCATTAGGGCTAAGTAAACTTTCAGATAAACTGTCAAAAAATCTGAAATTAACTACCTGGTATAAATTAGGTATATTAGAACAACTGATACCAAATAAACAAAAGAAGGGTTGTTTTTACTGGACGAACCGGAAGCTGCACTTTCACCGCAACGTCAACTCTCTTTACTTACCATCATGTATGATATGGAAAGGGAACAAAAATCACAACTTATTATAGCTACACATTCACCACTATTGCTGGCATATCCAAACGCTGATATATTTTTACTTGATGAAAATGGTATTTCCCAGGTTAAATATGAAGAAACCGAACATTACCAAATCACAAAAGGTTTTCTGGATAATCCCGACAAATATTTTAAAATGTTGTTTGGATCGTAATGGTGTATTTTATGGGTATGTATATGGTACTTTTTATGATGAAAAGACCGTGAAAAAAGCGTCGGTGAAAATCTTGATATTTGCTATTTATCTTTTAAGTTATTTTCTTTTAAAAGCTGTTAATAAATTAGCATATTCATGCTTAATATCATCTTCAGAGCTATCCAGATAATTCCAAGGTTTCTTGGGTATTTTATAGGGGTATAAAATTTCAGGAATGTCACCTAAGAAAAAACAATTATTTTTATGGAATCTGATACTATTTTACACCATATAGACAGAAAAAACAACAATATGAAAATAAACATTGCCATTCATAAGACATTAATTTTATCATTCTTAATATGTTTCAGCTTAAATGTATATAGCCAGAAACTAATCGAAAGCAGGCAAACCAGTTACTATACTTACATTTACAAAATTACCGACAAGGAAGCAAAAAAGATATATAAAAATGACATTTGGAAAGTTGATACTACTTTCTTCCATACTTTAGTCGATTCATTTCCTACCGATAGTCCGCCAACATATATTTTACCTGTTGGTCATTACATTAAAACGTTTGCAGAGAAAAACAGACAAAAGGTTTTTATTACAACAATTCAGGATTTTGATGTCCACATTATGAATAATAATACCGATTTATGTATCCAGGTATATGACTTAAATGGCAATATTATACCAGACGCCAAACTTAAAGTCAGATGGAAAAATCTGCATTATAACAGACATACGAAAAGCTACATTGATAAGAAATCCAACCAAAAGGGATTGCTTGAAGTAACCTATAAGGGATTTACAGCTTATTACAATCTTTCAAGACAATGCAATAATTCAAATATAAAAAGAGGAGCACGCAAAGTAGTATATGGCACTCCTATTAAATATGCATGGCTGCCAATTGATTTTGTTGTATATCTTCCCATTGATGTGGTGAGGTCTATTGTAAAAGGATGGCCCCAGGGTACAATCAACAGAACCGTAAATTTTTTTGTGAAAGCGTTTCATAATGTCGCTTGTTTATTCGATGATTATTATTGCGATTACTATTCGAATAATAAGTTTGAGCGCAAACATACCGGGTATATCGTATTTAATAAACCTAAATATTTGCCACAAGACACAGTAAAAATTAAAGCATTCATACTTACTAAAAAAGGTAAGCCAATTAATAAACCCGTTAAACTGGTGCTTCATGCCAATCGAAAAAACATTATGCTTACTGAACTTGAACCATACAGTAAAGGAGGATATGAATACCAGTTTTATTTGCATGATTCGTTACAATTACAATTAGATAGAAGTTATGATGTCTCATTGGAATTAAATAACAGGAAAAAATTCATTAATGGTTATTTTAAATATGAGGATTATGAATTAACTAAAAACAATTTAACTCTGCGACTCGATGAACCGGTTCAATACAGAAACAAGAAGTTCCTGTTATATGTAAAAGGTACTGATGAGAATGAGCTAAATCTCTTAGATGCAAGAATTGATGTACTGGTAAAGCCAAAGTCAATTAACAAATACTTTGAGAAAAAAATATTTGTTCCTGATACAATATTATTCATTGAAAAAAGACTGGAACCAACAGAGGAAACCGAAATACTAATCCCTGATTCCGTATTTCCTCCAATAAATTTCGAGTACGAAATTGAAGTAAAATTATTTACCTCAGATAACGAAGTTGTTACCAAGAGTGAAAAAGTTAAGTATTACTATAATTTATCTGAATTTGATATTGAACTGTTGGCTGATTCAATACAGTTTAAATATATCGAAAATGGAATATCAAAAAAGAAAAATACTACTGTTTATGCCGTTGATAATTTTGGAAATGAAACTATTCTGCATACCGGAGATACACCATTTCAATTAGAATTAAGTCCATATTATTCATCGTATTCTATTACATCAGATAGTCTTCAAGAAACTATTGATATATCTTCTGAGCCATCGTTGCTGCAATGCCAATCTCAAAGAACTACAGACTCGATTTTTATTGTTGTGGATAATCCAAGAAAAATTCCTTTTAGCTATAATATATATAAGAAAAACAGGCAGAAATCCGTTGGTATTCCGATTCATTAACGATTCAACGAAAAG
>CAZWGG010000615.1:552-3606 GCA_964633305.1 uncultured Bacteroidales bacterium | reverse complement strand
GTGCCTGCCGGTTTAGCCGATGGCGACGATAATACCCAGCTCAGCGAAACCGAGGTAGATGCCTATGTTGCAAACAATGGATATTTAACAAGCGAGGTAGATGGCAGCATAACCAACGAAATAGAACTGCCCACCCAAACGGGAAATTCTGGGAAGTACCTTACAACTAATGGCACAAATCCTTCATGGAATGCAGTAAGCTTTAACGATTTGGCCGATGTGCCGGCAAAAATGGATAAGGACTCCACCGACAATTTTGACGGTCAATACAGCAGTCTCACCGGAGCACCTACCAATGTGAGTTCGTTTACTAACGATGCAGGGTACCTTACTGCCGAAGTGGACGGTAGTGTAACAAACGAGATCGAATTACCAAGCCAGACCGGTAATTCAGGAAAGTACCTGACAACTAATGGTACCAGTCCAAGTTGGGCCTCGGTAAGTGGTGGTGGAGCCTCACAATTAAGTGAATTGAGTGATGTGAATACATCAACAGCTACTAGTGGCAATATCTTAATAGCTGATGGTACGGACTTTGAAAGTGTAGCTGTTAGTGGCGATGCTACTTTAACAAGTACAGGTGTATTGTCTATCGGTACCGGTAAAATTACAAACGATATGTTAGATGGTTCAATAACCAACGATAAGTTAGCTGGTTCAATTTCTAGTGATAAACTTGCAATAAGCCAAGGTTACATATATGTGGGTAATGCATCTGGCATTGCAACAGAAGTTACAATAAGCGGTGATGCAACCTTGGCAAGCAACGGTGCATTGTCCATTGCAGACAACTCGGTTGACGGAACGGATATTGCTTTGGGTTCTGATGCTGCCGGAGATGTAATGTATTATGATGGCAGTAATTGGGTTAGGTTAGCTAAAGGTACCAATGGTCAGGTGTTAACACTTTCAGGTGGTGTGCCAACATGGGCCGATGCCTCCGGTGGTGGTGGCGGTGGTGGAAATGTAGTAGTTAGAACTTCATCTTATACAGTTACAACGTCTGATGCGGCTATTATATCAACCGCTTCATCAGTAATAACTTGTACATTGCCAACAGCAGCCTCAGCGGGTGAAGGAAAAATGATATACTTTACCGGAAACAATTATACTATCACTATTAATACATCCGGAGGTGATATTATACGTGATTATGACGGCTCTACTACTAGTTCACTTGGGGGTTACTATTTTGTTATTTTAATTAGCGATGGTTCTGGAACCTGGTATGCCCTTTATCAAACCTCATAATAATTTGGGAGGAACTTGGACAGTGACACTTTCCAAGTCTCTCCCCATTTGGGGAGGGATTAGGGGGGTAAAATGACTTTATAGAGCAAACACTCTACTTTATGGACAGGCTCTAATTAGTATGACCGAGAATGGTGATCCAAGGGATAATGCTATTGCAGAAAGAATAAATGGAACAATAAAAAATGAACTATTAGAACATATCAAAATAATGGATTTAAAGGATGCAAAGCAAAAGGTAAAAAATGCCATAGCCATTTATAATCAGCAAAGGCCACATTTAAGTTGTGGCTATTTAACTCTTGATCAGGCCCATACAGGAAAATATAAATTTAAAAAGGCATGGAAAAATTATTACCAACCTAGTACGGACTAGAAGTTATTAACTCTTTTTACATCATCATTTTTTTTTCATTAATTAATTTTTTATAATTGTAAATTCATTTTAGACCATAAACTAGAATGTAAACTTATCTTAGTATTTTTTTAATTAACCTGTAAACGTTTTTTAGAACGAGTCACTTAGCAACCTACTTGACCCATCAAATGTTGTAAAAAATAGCTTATGAAGCATTATCAGTGGACATATTTGATTATATTGATTTTTATACTTTCTTTTATATCATGTGAGCAAAAGGAAGAGGAAAAGAAAGGAGAATGGACTGCATTGATTGAAGGTCAAATATTGGATTATTATTCGGGTGATAAATTATCTAATATTGGTTTGATAATAGAGGAATGTCAATCACCATCAGTTACTGGGAGTCTTTGCAAGGTAATTGATACAATTTATTCGGATTCTACTGGAGAATTTTATCATGAATTAATTGGAAAATATTCTAATAGATTTGATGATAATGGTTACCATAAAGTACTTGATGATAAAGATTACCAGATTTCAGTACTTTTTTCAAATTATTATGCCAATAGCGAAGTTGAAGAAATAAAAATTGAAAATTCAAATTATTATATCTTTAATATTAAACCTTTGAGACAAATATTATTGATTTTGCATGATTCATCTTCAAATTATGATAAACTTCATATTGGCACTTCTTTTTCTGGATGCACTGAAAATAATAATTTGTCACTTAATGATTTATTCTCACAAGATACGATTTTAGAAGAATTAAATAGTGTGGATTCACTATTATTAAAATCTGTACCTGAATCTGATGTATATATTACATTGAGATATTATAGAGACGGAATTTATGAGGGAAACAAAACGACCCATGAATATATTAAGAATTCTGACCAAGAACAGATAAATATTAAATATTAATAAAATTCTACTGTTTACACAGCAAATAAATACAATCAACTAGCTGTTAATGTGATAGTTAATATGGAAATTATCAATAAAATAGATTTAATACTTTGGAATATCACTTTTTGGATTAATACTAATCTTTTTTTTTCTATCATATTTAATAAAAGTAACTCTTGAACAAAATAAAGTTGAGACATATTCCTTTTATGAAATTTTGTTTTTTCTAAATCATAAGAGACTTAAAATCATAATGCATAAGGATAGTTTTGCGAAACAACTTTATTACATAACCAAGATTGCATTAATTCTGATTGCTACAATTATTCTATACTTCATCTTAATGATTTTAATGATCAGTTAGATAAATAAAGCTATATGCAAGAGTGGATCACTATTATGACATTATCCTCATGAATCATATGCAATTAGAGGAGCTATAGAATCTGAAGGGATTAATACGTTTTTCAAAGATGAGTTGACAATTCTGGTGAATAATTTCCTTTCTAATGCTATGGAAGGATTAGATTGCA
>CAZWGG010000615.1:0-542 GCA_964633305.1 uncultured Bacteroidales bacterium | reverse complement strand
AAAGAGCAAGTTAATCAGGCTAAAGAGATTTTAAAACCTAATGGATACTTGGATAATCAAAGAGAGTTTATTTTTGAAAAAGATGATGTTAATATCCTAAAAAAGGACAATTGTGACATTTCGATTTGTCCATTTTGTAATTCAAGTAATATTGGTAAGATAAAAAAACCAACTATTGCAATTATAATTTCAATTTTTTTACTAGGATTACCACTTCCAATATTTAAACGAAATGACTATTGCTATGACTGTGAAAGAGAGTGGAAATATATTGGATAAACGCGCAACAACAACCGTAGTTGTTGAACAACTCTGAAAAATGAAAAAATTGGCAAAAATTTCAGGATTCCGACTAACGGTAAAATTAAGTTTTTAATTATCAAAGCTTTAATATTTTCCACTTTTTTAAATCTCAATTTTCAATCCAATTATTTTACCGTTTGCTTCGTAACTCATATGAAGAATAATCGGAAGGGGGATTGCGCCCAACGTGAGTCTGTGCAAAAACCGGTTTTCATAAAATAAATTTAGGCATAAAAGGC
>CAZWGG010000614.1:0-3610 GCA_964633305.1 uncultured Bacteroidales bacterium | reverse complement strand
CCTGCGACCCCCTGCTCCCAAAGCAGGTGCGCTAACCGGACTGCGCTATACCCCGTTTTATCAAAAAAAATACATTAAACGGTTTACTCCCTGAAACATAGCTTAAAAAATTACGTTATATACTGTATGGTAAAATTTTTAAGCGGCACAAAGGTATTAAAATTTTTTGTAAATTTAATCACAGAACTAAAATAGCAGATGCTATGATTCATTTAAAAAGTTTTTTCTCTCGTTCTTTTCTGTTTATTGTATCGCTAACATTCTTGGTATCATGTTCAGTTTTGCAACCCAAAAATCCATATACAAGCAGAAATACAGGCGATCCTATGGTACCCACCCGGAAGATAAACCGTATTGATCCGCCCCGTAGTAATCCTGTCAAAATAAAAAAAGCACGTGGAGTTAACCCACCTCAAAGTAAAAAAGTTAAACCAAAAAGAGAAAAGGGAGTTGACCCACCTCAAAGTAAAAAAGCTAAACCAAAAAAAGAGAAAGGTGTTGACCCACCTAGCAGCAAAAAGGTTAAAATAAAAAAAGCAGACCAGGTTAGTCCTCCGAAAAAAAATAATAAAAGATACCTAAACAATAACAAAAAAAAGAAGGAAGAATGGGCGAAAGTTAAACCTGTAAGAGGTTGGGATTGTCCATGGGACAGATCTTTCAGATTGAAATCAAAAGGAAAAATAAACAAAAAGCTTAAAAAGGCAAAGAAAAACGCAAAGAATTGACCTGGGAAATAGGCTATGTTTGCCTTATTAAGGCCCCATTTATTTGTTAGTTTTGTAAGAAATGCCATATATATAATACTTGAACCAAATCAATGTCTTTGATAGGTGAAATTGTATAGTAATGAAATACTTAATGATCTGCCTAATGCATCCACGCCTGAGCCATGTAAGCGATATGCTTCGTTAAAAATATTATTTATTCCTATATTTATTGTACCCCGGCCAAACGTATAACCTAGTAACAGGTTTACTTCATTCCAAGAAGGCGTTCCACCTTCTGCTATACGCGGTCATCATCATTATCACCACTACTAAGACGGTGTTGAAGAAACCGATGGCCCTGATGTGATAAATCTTCCTTTTGGAACTAAATTTCCGAACGAAATTTTTATTGCACAGGATGGTTTTAATGTTGATGATGGAAAGAATGAATCACAAAATTTTAAATTTATATCATGGGATAAAATAGCCAGGACAAATGGTTTGATTATTGATAATGAACATGATTTCAGGAAATAAATAAAAATCTTGTATTGTTATTATTAAAATTACCAAAATATCTGTATCTCGTGACCGGTGGTTAGGTTTATGAACTAGATTTTACCGCCGAAATGGCTCAGATTCCTTTTCTGAAATTTTTTATTGCTGTATCTGAATAGTTAAACTCTTTAAATTTAACTGAGCATCCATTTCCTGCGGGGCTTTGAGCACTAATTCCAACTTTAAATGAATTATTTCCTTGTTTTTTAAATTCAAATAGCCGTACCATTTTCCAGTTCTTCTTATCTTCTGAATAATATAAACCCACCAAGTCTTTATTCTTTGCTAATTTTAAATAAATATAATTAGTTGTAACTTTCTCACCGTTACAATCATCACTAACTTCATTTGTAACAACACTTACTACAGAAGGGTAACCCAAATCTGTCATTTCAAAAGCAAACTTTACCCATACTGAATCATTTTGATACAGAATTATTGTTCCTGCATCATATTTGGTTTTAAATGCAGGTTCGATATAACAAGTAATCGTGAAATTCTCTGATGGTTCAAAATAGCAGAGTGGTGCATTAACCTTTTTATATGAAGACGAAGGATCAATGAAAAAATCAGTCCCCGGATATGAACAAATATGAATTATTTCTCCGGATACATTAAAATTACCGGGCTTATTTATCCAATGAGTAAACAATAAGGGTGATAAAGATATTTGTTTAAAATACTGATTTGGGTTTATTTTCCTTGTTTTATCTTGATTATTTTGAACCTTATTATTTAATTCATTAATTGATAACCAGCTAATGAAAGATGTAATTGCCAGGGTCCATATTATTTTATATAACCATGTGTTTTTTATTATCTTTTTCATGATTTTTCAATTCTAAAGTAGTTGATAATTACTATGTTTTATCAAATTTTAAGAGGCTGTTCAAAAAGTCAAAAAATGAAGAGCTCTCGCCAAGTCGCTAAGACGCAAAGAACTGACAACATTTTTTTAATTTTTAGCACCTTTGAGTCTTGGCGAGAGATTTTTGCTTATAAAACAGCCTCTGTTTTTATTCCAACTGTTGCTATGAGATGTTAATTCTTAATAAACTTCAAAGTTTTGATTGTTGATTCACACTGAAGGGTAATCAAATATACACCTTTATCAAGCACGGCAACATTCAGCCTTTTTTTATCAGTATATTCATCCAATATTTCCTGGCAGACTATTTCACCACTTATATTCATTATTTTCAGTATTTTATTTTCAGCCATATTACTACTAATTATTAAATAGTCATTGACAGGGTTTGGATAAATATCAAAACTTAAATATTCAACATCCTGAGTGATTTTTGTATTTGTAATATTATATACATCACCTATGATAGGATATAGCAATTTATTGCCTTTGTTATTATCTGTGTTGCTTTTCAACCTTACAGCATTTGTATAATTATCAAGATAATCGTAATAATCATAATCAGGCTCATTATAAGCTAACAATTTTAATGCCCCGTTATTGGCATCGATAATACCTGTTATAATGCAATCTCCAGTAACATATCTGCTATAGGTTACTATATAATAATCATACATTGTACCTTCCAAATCCACAAAATAAATCCTGTCTCTTTGAAAACCTGAAGATAGTATATTTTGGATAGCATTATTATTAGTGAGATTGTAATCATCTAATGCATATTCTACAATATGGAACAGCGATTCGTTATCACTGGGTTCGATTAACTCTCGTTCAGATTCAATTAGTATTGTTCCACTATTTTCAGGAGGTTCGTTTACGGATACATATTTCCCGTTCCATATATCTGATGAACTTATCGGATTGAAATAATAGGTACCAAATGTATTTGCCTGTATAAACATATTGTGGCCAACTCCTCCTGATCTTGGATCTGAAACATAAAAGCCATATACTGTATAATTTGATTTTTTATGTGGATTTGCACTTGACTGAAAGCCGTTAATAACAAACCAGTCATTAAAATTACCATTAACCGGAACTACAGACGGCAAATTTGTTCTTGTAGTATTTGGGATGTTGTTGGATATCCAGTAACATATATCACGATAAGCTTCGTCTACACTATTCCTGCTTAATTCTGCATAGTTGTATCGTGAATCAAGCTCAAAATGATTTAACCCGCGGTACATCCCATATGGATCGATAAAATATGCCCCTGTGTTTGCTGAGTAATTATTGGCTGTTCCATATTGCTGGATATTACTTTGTGTAATTGTATTGCCAGCCTGATAATCAAGAATCATTTTTGCACAGGCAGCTCCACTGTATTCAGGTAGTGATTCAACAACATAAGGAACATCGAGGTGAATCTCAAACACATCTTTCAAATATTCACAACTGCCAAATGAAA
>CAZWGG010000613.1:0-3630 GCA_964633305.1 uncultured Bacteroidales bacterium | reverse complement strand
TTTCTTATCAAAGACTTTAAAAAATAGGAGTTTTCTGGCAGGCACTAATTAAAAAGTGCAATTACAAGAAATTGTATTATAGTCGGGAGTCCGAAATCAGAAGACAAACCACAAAATCAAATAAAAGCCAAAAGAAGTAGGTATAGATTCGTTTTTTTTTAGTAAATTATATAAAACATTTATTAATACTATATAAAATGGGAAAAAAGAAACAAAAATACGTATTGATATTTCTTATTGTAATTATTGTGGTAATTGTTGTTCTTTTCATATCAAAGAACAAAATAGGTGAAAGTTACCTGAGTAAAGGAGTTAGTGCCTTAGAAAATAAAGAATATCCATTGGCAATGGAGTGTTTTAATAAATCAATTAAATGGAATAAAAATTCGGCAACTGCCTTTCTAAACAAAGGAAAAGCATATTATTATATGAAAGACCCGGCTTTAGCCTTAAAAAACCTTGAAATAGCACATACATTAGACAGTTTACTTGCTGAAACCTATTATTTTAAAGGTTTGGTTTTCATAAACCAAAAAGAGTTTATAGAATCCATTAAAAACCTTTCAAAAGCTATTTTTATTGATTCGCTTTATGCAGAAGCTTATTACCAAAGGGGCATTGCCAAAGCAAATATCAGCGACTTAAAGGGGTCGGTTGTTGATTATAAAAAAGCCATTGAACTGGATAAAGAAAACATTGATATTTACCTGAAAAGCATTGAAGCAAAATCGGCTTTAGAAGATTATTTGGGGGCTATTAAAGATTATGATGAGATTATTAAGAAAGACCCAACCAATGCAGAAGCTTATTATAACAGGGGATATTTTAAAATTAATTTAGGAGATAATGAAGGGGCAGGCAGAGACTTCACCCTTGCAATATCCAACGATAACTCTATGACAGAAGCATATTACCAGAGAGGATTATGTTATTCAAGGCTAAGTAGAAACAAAGATGCAATTAATGATTTTGTTGTTTGTATCAACAATAAGTATGATTTAAAAGAAACTTATTATGCGCGTTCTGTGTCTTATTTGAAAATGAATAATCTTGACAAAGCCAAAGAAGATATTGAAATGTCTATAAAAATAGGCCCCAACAATCCAAAGGGCTATAATGTTCTTGGTATTATTTTAGCTATGGAAAAAGATTACATGGGTTCAATTAAAAAATTTGATAAAGTTATTAGCCTCGATGATAAATTCTTTGATGCTTATTACCATAGGGGTATTTCTTATTCTGTATTGAAAAAATATAAAAATGCCATGTATGATTTTTCTAAATGCATTGAACTCGACCCAAGTAACCATGAAGCCTATTATAACCGTGCTGTGTCATATATCCACCTTGGAGATGTCCAGAAAGGCTGTGAAGATTTGGTAAAATCAAAAGAATTAGGCAATAAAAACGCCAATAACTATTTACTTATGTACTGTTCATAACCAATAAAATTGTATATGAAGTATCTGATACTACTATTTATTTTTATAGTTGGTGTAAAAACAACTATCATTTCACAACAAGCTGAAATTTTAGTCAAAAATATTTTTAAACACGAAATAGATGACAATGGGGAAATCTCAGATAGCAGCAGGGTTGTTGTGAAACAGAAAACATATAATAAAAATAACCAATTAATACTGGAAAGATTTTATGATAAGGATGTAGAAGGACAAACTGATTTTACGTTGTACACATATGATAGCCTCGGCAGAACAAAGTCAATTGAGAACTATAATATAGACAAAAAACCCGTATTGCTAAAAAGAATAGAATATACTGAGGACAACGACACAATAAAAATACTAGAATTTGCAGGAATAAATGACACCATTGATCTTGTAGCCGAAAGGATATATTTTTATGACGAAACAAACACATTGAAACAAAAAAAGGTTATTTCTTCAACCGGAGAAATAATCGAAAAAACAGATTATTTCTATAAAAAAGCTATAAACAACAAGCTTGTAAAAATGATCATTGAAAATTACAGTACAACTCAACCATTCTACCAAAAAGTGTTCTTATATTATGACCATTTAACAGAACTTCCGATTAAAAAGAAAATAATTACTAAAAGAAACGGAACGAAAACTTTAAAAACAATTTATTATTCTTATAACAATAAGAATAAAGTAGTGGAAAAAAAAGTATTTTTTGGAAAAAAACTCGATAAAAAGACTGTGTATAATTATTCCGGGGATATAGAACTGGATTATTTATATGAAGAAGATGGTAATGGCAATAAAATCAGTTTTTTTAAGCAAACTTATTATTGGCACAAAGTATCCTTCTTAAACATTAAAAGTTATTTCGAAAATTGATTAAGTTAATACCTGTTTAACCAACGATACCTTCGGGCATTATTTCCAAATTTGATCCCCAGCATAATTTCATGTGAACCTATGCTGTATTTTCCTATAGCTCCCAATGTATAATCAAAAGCATAGCCAAAATAAAACCTGTCCACCCGGGCGCCGCCCATAAATATTATTGAAGCCCCTTTTCCCCGTAATGACTCTTCTTTTATGCTATAGCTACCTCCTGAACGATATGAAAATCCTGCCCAGTAGTCTTCCTTAAAATAAAACTTCAGGTTCACATCAACCTGTGAAACAAATTCTTCTGTTGTTTTTAGAAGAAAAGACGGTTCAATAAATACAAAATCAATAAGATCAAAACGATACCCTGCCATAACGAAGTAATGCCTAACCATTTTAAAACTGGCCCCATCCCTGTCTGCAAGTTTAAAAGTATTTTCAAATAATTGAAGGGCTGAGAACCCCGCGTATAAACTCCTGTCTGTATAATATACACCAAAGTTGGCATCCGGTATCCAAGCCGATTTATCCATAGATGCAAAAAAATCTTCTACCTCGTAAAGCTTTATCTTATCTTCGTCAATACGAAACTGGTAACCCGTTAATGATGCCCCAAAAGACAACTGCGATTTTCTTAAAGGAATATGATACGAATACGTGAATTGCGCCCCGGTGCGGTTAAAAGCGCCGTTCCAATCGCTATACATATACCCCCCGATCCCTACACGTCCGCTTCTTGACATTGCCCTTCTCCGGCGACGCATAGATGCACTCCTGGATATAAAGCTGCTTTTTAGTATCCGGGTTTGTGCACTCATAGCATACGTTGAGGGAGCATTTTTTAATCCCAGCCATTGTTCCCTTCCTGTTATGTTAATAGATGTATACCCTTCATGTCCGGCAACACCGGGATTTATTAAAAACCCATTCAACATATATTGGCTGTAGATAGGTAATTGTTGTGCATCAATTTTATGAAAGAAGCACATAAGTGTAAAAAGCAATATGTAAATAAATCTCTTCATTTGAAAAGAAATTTCCCACCTCAGCCTCATGGCTACTAATAATCTTGCACTATTGGTCGGGTAGGTTGTTATAACATTGTTACTCAATAACTTTGACCAAGTTAGCAATGTTTTTGTCATTTATCGTACAATGTTAATTGTTCCAACTAATGGTTCAGCATTTCTGTATTTCAAATCTATTACATAATAGTAAGAATCCATTGGCATTTCCTTACCTGTTTGAGATCTTCCATCCCAAACATTATAGGGATCAGGGTCTTCCATATGATAGATTAGTCTTCCCC
>CAZWGG010000612.1:0-3638 GCA_964633305.1 uncultured Bacteroidales bacterium | reverse complement strand
AAGAAGCGACTCTCGATGATGTATTTATTAAAGTAACATCTAAAAGTCTTTTAAATTAAAAAAGTGATAAAAATAGAAATAAGGAAACTTATAAGATGTATATGCTGGGATTTACAACTGGCACTTAAATACCAGATAGTTACGGTTGCAGTTATAATAACAGTTTTATACATTTTCATTTTTAAACTTATTCCAGGGGCAGATATTACAGAAGTGTTGGTAACATTTATTTTTTCAGACCCAACCATGCTTGGCTTTATTTTTATCGGGGCAATGGTGTTATTTGAAAAAGATGCCAATACATTACAGGCATTAGTGGTAACGCCCATAAAACCATGGCAATATCTCTGGTCAAAAGCTATTTCATTAACAATAATTGCATTGCCTTGCAGTTTGGGAATGGCTATTACAGGACATGGATTAAGTATTAATTACTTCTTTTTTTCAATAGCTGTTGTTTTATCCTCATTGCTATTTACTTTTATTGGATTTATAGGTGTATCCAGGGTTAAAACTTTCTATGAATATATCATTGTGATACCAATAATTATAGCCCCTTCCGTATTGCCATTAGCTGATTATTATGGTTTGTTTACTTCACCATTGCTTTACATTATTCCAACCCAGGGGTCTCTTATTCTATTTCATTCTGCCTTTGCCCAGGTAGAATCTTGGGAAATCATTTATAGTATTTTTATACTTATCGCATCAACAATAATCTCTTATTATCTGGCACGTAGGAGTTTTGTTAAACAATTAATCGGAAAAACAATTTAACTAACCATGTCAAAATTAACAGTACTTATTATTAATGATTTCAGGAATATTTTTAGAGACCAGGTACTTACCATCTTATTTGTTGTTCCTTTTATTTTTATTTTTCTTTTACGGTTTGGATTACCTCCTTTGGTAAATCTTGTGCCAGAATTACTGGATTACCGGTTTTTGATCATTTCCTTATTTTGTCTGGTTACAGCATCATTTCCAGCGTTTATATTTTCATTTATTATGCTCGATGAAAAAGATGAAGGTGTATTCATCATGTATAAAGTTATTCCTTTATCATCTTTGAAATTCTTTTTTTACAGGGTAGCATTTGTTATTTGTTTTTCATGGTTTTTTTCTTTTCTGATATTGTTTTTCTCAAATTCAGTTACAATGAAACTGTGGCAAATGTTATCGGCAACTTTTCTTTTTTCTCTGCTTCCTCCGGCAATCGTGCTATCAACAGTAACCTTTGCCCGTAATAAAATTGAAGGGGTAACCATAATGAAATTCTTAAATTTTCTTTTGTTTTTACCGGTAGCCGGTTTTTTTGTCCAACCGCAATGGAAATTTGCTTTTGGGATCATACCTGTCTTTTGGTCGTACCAGGTTATGGATACTTTGAATAATACCGGACTTTTTCTTTTTTATTTATCTATAGGGATTGTTATGCATTTGGCTTTATTGTCTATAATATTTAGAGAATTTGCAAAGAAAAACTAAAATCCCAATAATTAAAAAATAACTGAATTGCCAGAAATAGCAAGCCTTCGTGTAACATACCGAATCGGATACCAGGCTGCAAAGTATCCAACAATCAATACGGCTAGAAAAATAAACAGAATATCATTAAACTGAATATTCACAGGATAGGCATCAATAACAAAACTTCCGCTACCTTGCAATTTAATGGGTTCGAATTCTATTTGCACCCAGCATATAACAAGCCCTATACATAGCCCTATGAATGCACCTATTATTGAAATCATCCAACCTTCGGTTAAAAATATTCTTTTTACCAAAGACATATCCGAACCCAGGCTAAATAAAATAGATATATCTGATCTTTTTTCAAGTATTAACATGGTAAGTGAGCCAATAACATTAAAAGACAATACAATAAGTATGAATAAAAGAATAAGAAATATCGCCCATTTTTCCGAATGCATTGTTTTATAAAACAATGCATTCTGTTGGTAACGGTTTTTAACGAAGAAACCATCTCCAAACAATTGTTCGATTTCTTTTTGTGCTTTGGAATGGTTTGCTTGATCAGCAAGTTTAATTTCAAGGGCTGTTACTTCATCTGAGTACCCGAATAAATCACGGGCAAATTCTATGGGAACCAGAATATACTTGGAATCAAAATCCTGTTCAATAGAAAAAATGCCAATTGGAGATATATACCTTCTGTTTATTGCGTTAGCACTAAAAGACACATTCTTTGTCCGTTTAGGGAAGTATACTGAAATAGGCGGACGATAGTTAAAATTAACATCCAGGTTAACATTTAAGAAGTAAGCAATTCCCTGACCTATTACGGCAAGAAATTCTTTATTGTTTTTTAGCATGAAATCACCTTTACGGATCATAGTATCAACACCCGAGACAATGCGAAAATTGTCAGACACCCCTTTTACCGTGGCAATGGTTTGTTTTTCATCATACCGCAATAAGGCCTTGTCTTCCAGTACTTCGGCATAATCAATAACACCGTCTAATTGCTTTAATTGTGTAAGTTTCTGTTCATCAGGAGTAAATGTTTTTCCCTCTTTAAGTGTTATTTGAAGATCGGGATTAAATGAATTGAAAAGCGACCGTACCAGGTTATCAAATCCATTGAATACAGAAAGGACTACAATTAAGGCCATTGTCCCTATTAAGACCCCAAAGGCAGAAATGGCCGACATAATATTTACTAAATTAGGAGTTGATTTCGACTTGTATAACAACAATATATATATAAGTATTAAGGGTATTCCAACTATTGTTAATGCAACCATAAACAACAGAATATATTTTACTAGTTTTCTGAAGTTCAAATACCGTTTTGCTATATAGTAAGGAAAATTCAAAACTTGTATCTTTTAAGATTTAAGAAGCTTATCAATTCTATCGGCGTAGTCAAGTGAATCGTCACGGTAAAAAACAAGCTCGGGAACAATACGTACTTGATGCCTTATTTTTTTCCCTAATGCATTACGGATTGCTTTTGATTGTTCGTTAATGTAGTGAAGGAAATTTTCATCTTCTTTTAGCGGAAAGATACTCAGATATACTTTTGCCAAACCAAGATCAGGCGTAACCCTTACAACAGTAACCGTAATCATTTTACCATGATATGTACTGTTCATATCTCGCTGAAAAATGTTTGCTATCTCTTTTTGTAACAACCTGGCTACTTTGTTTTGTCGTATTGATTCCATTTCAATGATTTTTCAGATTCACAGAGCTGCAAAATTCGAAATTAAATCTTCACTTTAAAAATAAAAGTACAATTTTTATATAACATTTTATAGATTTGTGGCTTATTATCAAAATGAGGGAAAGAATAGTTTTTTAAATTATAAAGGTTGTAAAATGGCAAAAAAAAGAGTTTTATCGGGTATTCAGCCAACAGGAAGTATGCATATAGGTAACTATTTTGGTGCAGTTAAAAACTGGGTTAAAATTCAGGATGAATATGAATGTATATATGGTATTGTAGATCTTCATGCGATGACCATGCCTTATGACCCTATGGAACTTAAAAAGAACACGTTTCAAATGGCAGTTGAATTACTGGCCTGTGGTATTGATCCTGGAAAATCTGTATTATTCATACAATCTTTAGTCCCGGAGCATACCGAACTTACATGGATACTTAGTTGCGT
>CAZWGG010000611.1:0-3648 GCA_964633305.1 uncultured Bacteroidales bacterium | reverse complement strand
CTTTTGCTACTTCGGATGACTGGATATTTGAAGCTCCTTTTTCTTGGTCTCAGGGAAAAGCTGTTTGGTCTGGTGGTTCTACCGGATATATATTTCAGTACATTACTTTT
The DNA here is from genome assembly GCA_964633305.1 of uncultured Bacteroidales bacterium. GTDB lineage: Bacteria > Bacteroidota > Bacteroidia > Bacteroidales > UBA10428 > CAZWGG01. The sequence continues at coordinate 3,538 of CAZWGG010000611.1, read as the reverse complement.
GTGCCAGGCATATATTATTATTTTTCTTTCGATATTCTTGATACTTCTGGAGCTCCTGAGTTGAGAGAATTCACTGCAGGCGGTTTTCCTATTTTCGATACTCCTGCAGGAGGTTATTATTATCTTAAGCCCGGGCATAATGCTTTTTTTACCAAATGCATCAGAGCTTCTGATTATATATATCTTGCTGGTCAAATTCCCGGAAGCACTTTTTCAATTACTAACATTGTTATAAAACCTAATAACTAACATGGCACGAATAAAATATTCAGGACTAATCGATAATATTCGAGGTTCTATCGGTGGTACAACCTTTCAGAATAACAAATATGGTTACACTATTAAGCGCAAGCCTAATATGACTAAACCGCATAGCTGCAGGCAGAATATTAATAAATCTCTCTTTAATAGAGCAGTTAAGGCATGGCGTGAGGCAACGCAAACAACACGTGATAATTGGGATACGTGGGCCAGTACTAACCCTCAATATGCAAAACACAATCCAACTGCTCAACTGAGCGGATTCGCTTGCTTTGTTAAGTGGACTTTCTATTCTTTTCAGCGCTCAGGTCAAGTTACTGTTGATCCTGAAATTGATATTCCTCCAATTGCCACTGTTGCTTATTCGCTTGAAAATGATTCAGGTACGTTTTCAGTTATTTCAGATTGGGATATTGAGACTGAAGCTTGGTATTCTGCTTTGTTTCTTTCGCGTCCTTTACTTCCTTCTCAATCTTTCATTGGGACTAAACCAAAGTATATTGCAACTGATTCAAGTGCGGATCAAAAGAATGATATCACAGCTGCTTACACTTCTATTTATGGTTCTATACCAACTGTCGGTTCTTTAATAGGTATTACTTACGTAATGTTCATGGAAGATGGCGGAGCAGTACTCGCTCCACAACAAGTAATTGTTGAAGTGGTTGCACCTTAATCCAAAACATGTTGTACAACATATTATTTGTTAGCAAAACATGTTATATAACATATTTTCTTTGATCAAAACATTTTACTTTTATCAAATCTTGTGAATGATGTCGAGCTCTGCAGAGGTGCAACTCTAACAATAGCAAGATGCAAGGTGATTTTAAATTCTATGATACTAAAGATCTGATCTAGCAAGCCCGGTTTAACCTTTCGAGGATATCCCGGGCTTTGTGATTTCATAAATATCATTTTGCCAATTGTAAAAAAAACCTTATTGTTTAACTTAAATCAAATATGTTATGGCTTTAAACCCAGTTCCTATCCCACGAGACAATTTAATAGCTCTTAAAAATTCCTTAGTCGAGGATTTAAACAATTTTATTGCTTATGAGAACTATATTTCTGGTACTTCCATGGTTCAATTCTATGCTGCGTGGTCCAGTTTGTTAGGTACTATCAATGCGATTCAAAACTTACTTAATGCTACTCAATAGGTTATGCCAGTCGATTTAAAGTACCAAAATCTAACGATCTCTTATCAGGACGCAATCTCTCTCCGCGCCTTGTTAACTTCGTCTATTGCTTTTTTAAAAGTGATTACAATAGACGTGAATTCTAAAGATGCTCGCTATGTGTTGCTCACTATCGATTACTTGGAGAAAGTACGCGACTATATTATTTTAAAGATGAACGATGCTAAACATTAATGTGTTATGATAATTAAAAAAGTATATATCTGTACTGGATGCGGTCATCGTAAAGATGTTAGAATTAAATTTCCACATCTTGCGTGCTGTCCTGATTCTCATTACGTCAAGTTCGGTGAAATAACTTATAATTTCGACCGCTTGAATCTTGGTTTATCATCTGCTTAAAGAACTCAAATTTTTTACATTATGAAAAGAATTCTAATTGCTTGCATAGCTCTCGCACCTTTATTTTTTCTTCCAATGTGCGAACCGATATCAGAATTATCCGAAATTACGATTAAAGCAAAACCGGTTCAATGTATACAAATATACATTTCACCCGATTCGCTTATCGTCGATACGATTATTCAAGTAACTAATTGATTATGAAACCTTCGTTTGACCTTATACCCTCGGTTTCTGTGCACCCGGATAGGATAAATATTTATTCGCAAGTCCATTGGTTGCCATATAAACCGAAAGGTCAAACCAAGGCCTTTCTCAAGTCACTGGACAAATCTAACAACGGCAAAATTTCATCGCAGGCCCGCCGAAAAATAAACAAAGCTGTTGATTATCTCGTATACTTATCAAACGACAAACAATTGCCTGCAGGCAAATCAGGTCGTTATTATAAATTCAAAATAGCGTTTATAACTCTTACTCTTAGTAGTAAGCAAATACACTCTGACAATGAAATTAAAAGCAAACTTCTTAACCAGTTTCTCATTGAAGCAAAGCAACGATGGAAACTCACGAATTATATTTGGCGAGCAGAAAAACAATCCAACGGAAATATACATTTTCACATTCTCTGCGACAAATTCGTCCCCTGGTCAGAACTCCGTGATTTATGGAATCGTATTCAAAATAAACTGGGGTATGTTGACCGTTATCGCGAAGAAATGCGCCGTTTTCATAAAGGCGGTTTCAAGGTTCGTGAATCTCTTATTAATAATTGGTCGGTTAAAGCACAAATAAAAGCGTATAAGCAAGGTGTTGCTAACGACTGGAATAATCCCAATTCAACCGATGTTCATTCAATACGCTTAATAACCAATATCAAGGCGTATATCTCCAAATATCTTACTAAGAACGAACAACCCTTGGAGCTCGATGGTCGGCTCTGGGGTTGTTCTTATGAATTAACTAATATAACCGGTGGTCAAGGTGTTCGTGATTCAAAGATTACTGACGAACTAAACAAAATCATTGACCAACTCAAACCAAGGTATTACGCAGGTGACTATTTCACAGTGTTATACGTTAATATAGAGTCAATAAAGCAGATCAATTGTATTGAATTACTTGCGCTCTTTTACTCCTATATCAATACTAGATTCTAGTTCACTATTATCAATATTATTCCTTAAGTTACATTTAAAGAGTAATCTATATTATTTCAATTATAGTTGTTATAATGTCGTTATAGTATCGTTATATAGTAGTGATATTCACAAGTTCAAAGTTTTAATTACAAATCAATTACATTGAGTTACTTTCAGTAGGATGACAGTTCCTTTCAATTCCAGATAGTTCCCTTCTATTCCGTCCCCGCTTCGCTGGTTCCTGTACATCCCAGACTCATAAATGTCTATTTAGATTGACATGAACTTTTTACTTTTTTGAAAATAATATAACATTGATAAGTAGTGGCTCCGATCATCGTTAAATCAATAAGGCCGTTCCATCATGCGCTCAAACATGCTTTATCTCTCTATTATATTTAATACTTCGTACTAAATATAATTTCAATAAAGCACATTTTTCGCGCATTCAGTCACGGCCTGACGTGGTTTCGCGAAACTATTTATAATTTTTCTAAATAAGTGGATAAGTCGCGATGTAGTGCCCTGAACAATTTTGTTATATTTACGTATTAATTATTATTATTATTCATCTAAATTCAATATCATGAA
>CAZWGG010000610.1:0-3660 GCA_964633305.1 uncultured Bacteroidales bacterium | reverse complement strand
CATGAGTAAGGATTATAAAGTAGAACTTTTGCTATTTTGATTTTTCGCTTTTGGAGGATTAATGTCAATCCACCCATATTCTTTTCTATTTACTCTCCAGCCCGTGGTATACAAATCTTTTTCGGGCAACTCAGAATATGGACTATTTTTATGAGTAGCATCAAGTAAAAACATTTCTCCATCTATTTCTACCATGGCAATAACATGATTAAACTGGTTGTATACAGGATAAACCGTTTCGGGTTTTCCAAGATCATTTGTCCGGATCAATACCGGATCGGATTTAAGACCGGCTCTTCGAAAAAGATATACCAATAACATATTTATTTCACCACTACTTGCTTCCTTTTTCTCAAATGGTTTTACTAGGCCACGATCAATATAAATATCATATTGTTGATTCCAGGTCAAATATTCACGTATAAAATCATAAATAGCAACCATTTTTTCTTTTGGAGTCATGTTAGTTGTGAGTATTTTATCAAAAACAGGAGCATAATCAAAATGTTTGATTAGTTGCATACCAAACCGTTCACTTTCAAGAAGTTTAGTATTGAATTCTTCCCATGTATCGAGCTTATATTGAACATAACCTGTCATCCTGGAAGAATACATTAGTTCCCTACGCGATTTTGCATCATAGTCGTCAAGGGTTGTTAACAATAATGGACGGTAAAACCAGGGTAATCTGCCGGATGACTCATATAAATCAAACCGAAGTTTAGGGTAATAATCTTTTACACTAATAAAGCCGTTGGCCATTGAAACACCCGGAAGGTTTTTCATAACAATTTTTTTCTGCATATTATTAATTACATATACCTTATAATTAGCTGACGGTGACTCATAAAGAATCCTATTTGCCTTATCCAGTTCAACCCTTCTTTTTATCCATTTTGTATTATATAACCATTCCAGTTTCTTTGCATATTTTAACTGTTCTTTCCGGGACAGAAATTCCCCATTTTGATAAGTAACCAGGTAATAAAATGAGGAAGGTATATCCATTCTTATCTCACTCCAAAGGGTAGGAATTTCTCTTTGAAAATACCAATCGTCAAGTTTAACAAAATCAAGCGATGCAATTTCATAATAATATTCAATTATCGAGCCCCGTTTCACATGGGTAGCCTCTAAAACTTTCTTCTTCAATTTTTTATCAACTGTAACCGTTTTGAAATCATTTTTAGAAAATTTGTACTTGGTTATTTCCCCGTTTTCAATATTAAAAACATGGACTTTTAATGTTAAAATATCATCATGTTTTTCCTTGAATTGATAAGGAATTTCAATATTGGAATACCTAATACCTTGTTCGTTGTTAATCTTTATTCGAACATGCCGAGTATAAAAAGTCCGGTTAGTGATATTGATCTCACCATAATCACATAACACTATTGCAGGAACACTGCTATCTCCATGAAATGAGTTTACCTCAAATTCTGATTTTGATACTTTTCCCCACTTTATAGGAGGTTTATCTGTAAAGTTGGCATATGAATGTGAAAGGATTCCTGTAAACAGGAATATAAAAATTACATTTTTCATCTTATGAGATTTTTGTACATCATTATTTCGCAATAATTATGCCATAATTGTGAATAAACTGGTAATAAATTTTTATTATCTGCCTTTTTAGAATTTATACATTTGCACAAATAATAAAAACCTTAAATTCTGTTGAACCTGGATGATAAAAAAACTATTTGTTTTTCTATCAATATTTATACTATTTTTTTTAAGCCTGCCATATAATCTCGGATCGGCTAGTAGTAGTATCAGCATAAATGAAAATTCTTTTGAGAGATTATGGTTAGATTTTTATACCAACCTGGATGATCCTTCGATAAATTATAACTGCGTTAAACTTGGATTAAGAGGTTTTTATAAGGCATTAAATGAAAATGAATTAATTAGCAAGAATATTATTACCCTAATTGATTATACCAAGCCTTCAACTGAAGAACGACTTTTTGTTATTGACATTGAAACAGATTCAGTATTAGTAAAATCTTTGGTTGCTCATGGTAAAAATTCGGGGATTAATTATGCAAAAAACTTTTCTAACCAGAGATTTTCTAATAAAAGCAGCCTTGGATTTTTTATAACCGATGAAACTTACAGGGGTAAACATGGGTATTCTCTGAGACTGAAAGGACTTGAAGCAGGCATAAATGACAGTGCATATAAACGGGGCATTGTTATTCATCCGGCTAATTATGTAAGTAAGGAGTTTATTTATAAATATGGCAGATTGGGAAGAAGTTTCGGTTGCCCGGCGATTCCTTCGGAAAACCATAAAAAAATTATAAACTTGATAAAGGAAAAAACCTGTTTATTCATTTATTACCCTGATAGTTTTTATTTATCCGAATCTACATATTTATCTCAAAATAGTATACATAAGTAATAAGTGAGTTTGATTAAATAACCTTGTAATATAATTCATATATTTTTAAAGTTACTAAATATTAAAAAGTGCCTTTATTAACTTACTGTCCTTGTTGTAAATATCTTTATAAAAATACAAGGTTTGACTATCATCAGCTTCACATGTCAAATATCTAATATGCACATCAACAGGTTCAGGTAATTTAATTTCATAAAATGTTTTACTTCTGAGTAAAGAATGAATATTTGGCCTGTTTTTACCAAATAGGTTATTATCAACAAGATACCTGGCGAGTTTGTCAGGATTTTGTAGCCTAATACAACCATGAGAAAACGCCCTTATTTCTCTTTTGAAAGATCTTTTTGAAGGTGTATCATGTATATATACCCTGTAAGGATTTTTAAATGAAAACTTAAGTAATCCTAGGGCATTTGACCTTCCAGAATTCTGAACAAAATAATAATTAAAGTCGCCTGTACCTGTATTTTTCCAGTTTATTTCAGTTATACCAACTTCATTTAGGTATCTATCGATTATTTTGAAATTATTACGGACAAGAAATGAAGAATCTCTCTTTACTTTAGGTAATATTTCATTCATTGTAATATTTTTGGGGACATTCCATGTCGGATTTGTTACAATTGTCTCAATTCTGCTGGACAATACGGGAGTTTGAGTTCGTGGTTTTCCAACAACTACATTAAAAACACGTTCTACTTTATTTTCTTTTATAATTCGTAATTGATATGCAGGAATATTTATAAAAACAAAATAATTACCGAATTTTTTGTCTTTTCTTATCCTGTCAAGGTTTAAGGCAATTTTAATAAATCTTTCCTTTGTTGACATGGAAAGACCTTTACGAGTGTTCCAGGTAAGTTCCCCACTGGGCAATAATCCGTGGTGAACCTGGAATTCTTTTAGCGCACTTCTAAATAATGAATCACTAGTATTTACTTCTTTTGGTATGTATCCTAATCGTGTAAGAACATACTTGGTTCTTTCATAACTTGTTTTTGGATCGATGTCAGGATTAGGTATATCAATTTTTTCATCAGTAATATTATTGGTTTCGAGAAATTTTCTAAGCCCTTTTTGAAGATTTATATAATTTATATTATTAGGTTGCAGTTTTAAAACCTGACTAACACTTTTATTTTGATTTATTGATTTTAACAGATACTTAGGAAGATATGCCATTTCCTTTTGTATATATACACTATTAAAAGAAACCAAACCTTTGTTCAAATGGATCATGAATGAAAGAC
>CAZWGG010000609.1:0-3660 GCA_964633305.1 uncultured Bacteroidales bacterium | reverse complement strand
TTCAAAAAACAATTCAACTGGGCTTTTCGAATAGTTACATGTTATTTCTGTTATCGCTGCTGTCATTAATTATGTATACCCTCCGAAGACACCTTCGTAAATCCGAAAAAAATGAATAAATTTGATTTTTTGTAAATTAAATTTATTAATGAACTCAATTATTATTATCCTTTTAACTCTCCTATTGTCAAGCTTTTTTTCAGGTATGGAAATTGCTTTTGTTGCTTCAAATAAATTACGTATAGAATTAGATAAAAAACAAGGATTATTTTCTTCAAGATTTATTTCTATTTTTTCACAACACCCTGGAAAATATATTACTACCATGCTTGTTGGTAATAACATTGCATTGGTCATATACGGTTTGTTCATGGCAAAAATACTTGAACCTTTGCTTATAAATATTATTTCCTCAGAAATTGGTATACTTTTAATTCAAACTGTTTTATCCACTTTTATTATCCTTTTTGCCGCTGAATTTCTTCCAAAAACCTTGGTGAGGATTAACCCCAATCTGGCTTTAAACATTTTCGCCTTTCCTGTATATTTTTTTTATATTTTTTTCTTTCCGCTTACAAATGCCATTATTTGGCTAGTAAATTTAATATTGAAAAAATTCTTAAATACCCCCACATTTAACCATAAAAAAAGAGATGTATTTAGTAAAATAGATCTTTACCACCTGATTACTGAAAATAATAAGGAAGAAGAAAACAGGGATTCGGGTAATAATGAACTTAAACTTTTTCAAAATGCTTTAGAATTTTCAAATGTGAAACTTAGGGAATGTATGATTCCACGTACCGAGATAGTTGCTCTTGAAGTGAACTCTTCAATTGAAGATCTTAAGCAAAAGTTTATTGAAACAGGTTATTCCAAGATACTAATTTATGAAGAATCTGTTGATAATATTATTGGCTATATAACTTCAAAAGAACTCTTTAACCAGCCAAAAAAAATTAAACCTTACTTAATTGCTATATTCTTTGTGCCGGAAACTATGGTTGCTAATAACCTGCTTCAAAAACTTATTCAAGAACATAAAAGCATGGCAATAGTAGTGGATGAATTTGGAGGTATCTCGGGTCTAGTAACTATCGAAGATATTATTGAAGAAATTTTTGGAGAAATTGAAGACGAACATGATAACATAGAACTTACTGAAAAACAAATAAATGACAATGAATATTTATTCTCAGGAAGACTGGAGATTGATTATATAAATGAAAAATATAAGCTAAATATACCAGAATCTGAAGAATACGAAACACTTGCAGGTTATATCATCTATCATTTTGAGAGTATTCCAAAAATGAACGAACGAATCATTATAAATCAAATTGAATTTAAAATCTTAAAAGTAAGTAAAACAAAAATAGAACTTATCCATATGTGGATTTTGGAAAGTTAAATTACAATGATAATCTCCATAAAATCAATTTTAAGTAAATTATTATTCCTAACACCAGAAATCATTAGTGTAAATTTTAATTTAGGCCTCCATATAATTTAATAAATTAGTATATTCGTACCCTAATTTTTTAAACCGAGAAAATACCATATATATGGCTACTTTACAAAATATTAGAAATCGTGCTGGATTGCTAGTTGCAATTATTATCGGGTTAGCCTTACTTGCCTTTGTTTTGGGTGATTTATTTAACTCAGGCAGGTCATTGTTCTCAAATTCACAATATGAGATAGCAAAAGTTGCCGATAAATCAATCCCATACTCTGACTATCAAAAACGAGTGGAAGATTTGGTTGAAGTTTATAAAACACAGGGAAGGACAAATCTTGACGAATCGTTTATGGATAACATTCAGGAAGAAACATGGAATTCTATGATTCAGGAATTAGTCATGAAAGATGAATATAACAAGCTTGGACTCGCTGTTACTGGTGATGAACTAATGGATATGATACAAGGTGATAATCCCCATCCAATTATTCGTAATTTTTTTACTGACCCTAAAACAGGCATCTTAAACAGATCTGCATTATACAGGTTTTTACAAAGTGTTGTTCAGGATGAAGAAAGTGATCAGAGAACATTTTGGCTCTATACGGAAAATGTAATTTACAAACAAAGAAAAATTGAAAAATACGATAATCTAATCAAACAAGGTTTATTTGTTACCTCATTACAAGCTAAAAAACGTAGCTTGGAATCTAATAAGATCTATGATTTTGATTTTATTGTTCAACGTTTTAATAGTATACCTGATTCAGCGATAACGGCTACTGAAAGTGATATCAGGGAATATTATAAAACCCACAAAACCCAGTTCGAACAGGAAGAATCACGTGATTTGAAATATGTTTATTTTGAAGTCGTTCCTTCTGAAGAAGATCATAATGCTGCTGAAAAATGGATAAATGAGATTAAACCCGAATTTGAAGAAACAAAAGAAACAAAGCAGTTCGTAAATCTTCAATCAGATACACCTTATGACAATAGAAACTACAAAAACGGGGAACTACCGAAGATTATTAATGATGTAATGTTTAATGCTGAAATTGGTGATGTATACGGCCCCTATTTTGAAAACGAAGCATTTAAACTTGCTAAACTTGCTGAAATAAACTATTTGCCGGATTCTGTTAAAGCACGGCACATTCTCCTGCAGGTTACACAGGAAAATGTTAACCAAATGAGGCAACTTGCCGACAGTTTAAAAATGCTGGTTGAAAATGGTGCTGATTTTGCAGAACTCGCACGAACCAATTCTACAGATGGAAGTGCCCGAGATGGAGGCGATTTGGGCTGGTTCCATGAAGGCGATATGATTAAACCATTTAGTGACAGTTGCTTTTATGGTAATGTGGGTGATATAAAAATGGTTTTTTCCCAATTTGGTATTCATATTATTGAAATCCTGGCCCAGTCCAGGGACATTAAAAAAGTACAGGTAGGAATACTGGAAAGAAAGGTTATTCCAAGTGAAGAGACCGAACAGCATTATTATTCTTTAGCCAGCGAATTTGGAGGATTAAATAATACTTATGATAAATTTAATAAAGCCATTGAAAAACAAAAACTTATCCCACGATATGCTAAGGATCTCAAACCACTAGATAAAACTATACCTGGCCTTGAATCTCCAAGAGATTTAATAAAATGGGCATATAATGCCGATGAATTTGAGGTGTCGGATGTGAAAAAATTTGGCAATAAGTATGTAGTAGCTACAGTTGAAAATGTGAAAGAGGCTGGAATTGCTGATATTGAAGATGTGCGGCCTGAAATAGAAGTAGAAGTTAGAAAAGAAAAGAAAGCCAATATAATATCCGATAAGATAAAAAGTAAAATGTCATCGTCAGAAACATTGGAGAAACTAGCTTTAGAACTTAATACAAAAGTAAATACTGCAACATCTGTTAGGTATTCAACACCTTCAATTCCTGAAGGTGGTATTGAACCAAAAGTAATTGCTGCTGCATTTAGCTTGGAAGAAGAAAAACTTTCAGACCCAATTACAGGAAACAACGGTGTTTATGTCATTTCCGTCACATCTGTTAGTGAACCCGATAATCTTGATTCTGATTCACAATTGGAAAGACAAAAAAGAATAATAAGTGGAACCTATTCTGCAACTGCCGGTTATTCTGCTTTCGAGGCCATAAAAAAAGTTGTTGGTGTAGTAGATAATAGGGTTA
>CAZWGG010000608.1:0-3660 GCA_964633305.1 uncultured Bacteroidales bacterium | reverse complement strand
GCAAGCATGATTACTTTATCATAGCCATACAATTTTTTGTTTTCTTTGTGCTCAAAAGTGAGAACACTGCCACATATTAAAGGTTGGCCGAATTTATTTCCAAAATCACTGGCTCCATTCGATGCTTTGATAAGTATCTCTTCAGGGGTTTGGTATAACCATTTGCGGGGTTCTATTGGTTTTTCCCAATTTCTTCCACCATTAAGTCGCGGATAAGCAGTCATATAAACAGCAGTTCCGGCAAGAGGAATGGCACCTTTACCTCCCCCGGCACGATCGCGTATTTCACCACCTGTCCCTGTGGCTGCACCATTAAATGGTTCAACAGTAGTCGGAAAATTATGAGTCTCAGCTTTTAGTGAGATAACAGATTTGAAGCCTGTAACTTCAAAAAAGTCGGGTTTATCTTGTGTTTTTGGTGCAAATTGTTCTACTACAGGCCCTTGTAAAAAAGCACAATTATCTTTATAAGCAGAAACAACCCTGTTGGTATGTAATTGGGTAGTTTGTTTTATAAGCTGAAAAAGAGAATATTTTTTTTCTTCTCCATCAATAATAAAGGTACCATTAAAGATTTTGTGACGGCAATGTTCCGAATTCACCTGGGAAAAGCCAAATATTTCACTATCGGTTAAAAGTCGTCCAAGTTTTTTGCTAAGATTTTCAAGATAACAAATTTCTTCATCATTTAGTGCTAAGCCTTCCTGTTGGTTATATTCATTGATATTATCTATTAGTTTTATTTGTTCCGGTTTTCTGTTACTTGTAAAAATATCCTGATCAAGGTTCGAATAGCAGGTTTTCAGCATTGGATCATATTTTGCAGATTGATCTTCAACTTGTAAAAACTCTTCAATTCTTTCAATGCCTTTAATTCCCATATTTTGGGTAATTTCGACAGCATTAGTGCTCCATGGGGTCACCATTTCTTTTCTTGGACCAATAAAATATCCTTTTATATTTTTTTCTATTAGGCAGGTTGCTTTTCCAAATAGCCATATTAAACAATTAATATATTGTTTATTTAATGAATATGTTGTACTTACAGCATAAAATAATTTATTTTCGGCTTTAAAGAATGTTATCATTTCTATTTTTTAACTTAGGTAATACTATGCCGCAAAAGTAAAAAAACGGGCGATATTTTTAGTATTAGAATGATTTAACTTTTTAACGTTGTTTTGTGAATAAGTGCGTGTATGTTGATTTTCAGCTTGAAAAGCCAGGGTAGGGACGGAACAGAAAGCAGTATGATGATTAGGTTAATGTATATTTAAAATTTATTATTATATAATTTAAGCCAAGACGCAGGTCAATTTGCTAATAAATATTTTGCGTCTTGGTTTTTAAGGGATTTTAATTTAGGTAAAGTTTTTACTACTTATTTAAAATTGATAATGCTTTTTCATTATTTGCATCAGTCATAAATTTTAAACCCGTTATATCTTCTGTTTCCCTGTTAGCAGATATAAGATCATCACGTGAAATTTCACTCAGTTTGAATTTTCTTGCACCAGCCATAAATTGTTGTAGTCCACAGGCAATTTTATCTGCAAATGCATACATGGCAACAGCTCCATAAGGAATATTTTTCATTTCATTTTTACCAACTTTTTCTACCACGGGTTCCCATCCGGCAAATATTTCTTCGGGATATTTACCATGTTCAGTGACTGTGGAAGGAAGAGATTCCCAATGTCCACTTAAAGCTGCCCGTTTATCAGGTTTGAATGCACCTTCAATATTTGCTCCTAAAAATCCCGGAATCATAGGTGCTCTTCCCATGCATACCAGTTTTGTGAATGGAGAGGCGAGTGCTACGGCTTTAAATATATGATCTTCACGGGCGAATCCTCCGGCAAGCGAGATGTCAGGTACTATCATACCTTTATCGGCCAGTATCTTACAGTATTCATATGCTTTTGAATGAAGTGCCAGAGAAGGTATTCCCCAATGTTGCATCATATTCCACGGGCTCATTCCTGTTCCTCCACCTGACCCGTCAATAGTTAGAAGATCAAGTTTAGCATTTGTTGAATACCTGATTGACATGGCCAGTTCTTCCATTCCATATGCTCCTGTTTTTAATGTTACTCGTTTGAAACCAAGGCTTCTGAGATATTCAACAGATTTCATAAATTCTTCTTCTACCTGATCGGATGTACTTAAATCTGTTCCTCCTAGCCGGCTATGGCGGGCAAATGAAGTAATAGCCCTTGCTTCATAGCCTGCTTTTACCACTGGATCATAAGGATTTGGATCGACCACATAACCTCTGTCTTTTAAGAATTTGGCGTATTCTATACTTGTTACCTGTATTTCGCCTCCAATATCTTTTGCACCTTGACCCCATTTTAATTCAATAATAACTTTATCGCCATATTTTTCGGCAATATATTCGGCAACACCGTTTCGGGTATCTTCTACATTAAGCTGAACTATTATTGCACCAAATCCATCAAAATAGCGGAAGAATGTATCAATACGCCTGTTAAGTTCAGGCGCTTTTTTGATTCTTCCCTTTACAATTTCAGATTCCTTGTCAACACCAACAACATTTTCACCTACAACAATAGGAATACCACAAAGTGCTGCTCCCACTGCAAATGATTCCCAATACTTGGCAGCTACGAATGTAGACCCCAACGCACCGGTCATTATTGGTATACGGCATTTTGTTTTTACCGACATGCCAAACTCAGTCTCAATATTTACATTCGTAAATATACAATCATCGGGATTTGTAGTTAATGGCGGCTCAATACCATGGGCTCCATAAGCATATCCCTGAATACGTAAACTATGGTAACCTATACCAACAGATGATACATGGGAAGAACCAGATGTTGTTCTCCCAAAATTTCTTGGGTATAAGAGTTTACGACCTTTTAATGATGCTAACCAGGTTTCGCATTTACCTTTGCAATTAGAATCACAAAGGGTACATAAACCTGATTCTGCAGGCACACCGCGATTAACGGTGCCAATAGCATCGTTGTTTTTAATCCATTGAAACATTTTTACCTCCGTTTTTAGTTAAAAAAATTATTAAAAACAAGTTTACAATTTTAAATCATGAAATGAAAAAAAATTCAATATTAATTTATAAATATTCAATATTTTTTATAGAGCTTTTTGCCTTTTAGAAATTTACCAAGTTTTATTCCTATTGAAAATGCATTGATAGATTTAATTGATAACAAAAAGTTGTGTGCTTACTTATAAGAGCAGCGAATACTATTTGAATTAATTTCTTAAAATATGGTATAACACAAATCATATTTATGCAGAAAAAAATGTTACAGATGGATAATAAAAAGTTCTATGTACTTTTTGTTATTAGCGATTCTACCTTGTTATAGCCTTTTCATATAACGAGTAAATAATACAAGTAAGAAAACTTATGCATTTTTAAAGTGGCATAAGATTTAGCAGTGGTGTAAGGCTTGAATTCCTGATGATGTCCGGATAACTGAATTCGAGATAAGTGTAACGAAGTTAATTGGTGTTTTCTACGAGTTACTAAAAACTTGAAATTTTAGCTCTTAAAAAAGTTTAATATCTTTTTAAGTTCGTTAGCTTGGTTTGTTAATTCTATGGCACTTGATGCCATTTCTTCTGATGTGGCTGCATTTTCCTGTGTAATGTTATTCAAATGTT
>CAZWGG010000607.1:755-3674 GCA_964633305.1 uncultured Bacteroidales bacterium | reverse complement strand
CTTATATGCATCCTTTATATCCTTAATCATTTTTTCTTTATAATCTTTACCAACCCATAACTTTTTTGAAAAACGGAAGCAGCTCATTTGCCATTTTTTGATGTTCTTCTTTAACAGGATGTTCACCGCATCCGCTTACATAGGTATGTGGAAAAACAAACATGTAAATATCTTTATCTTCTCCTGTTTGTTGCATATGGTCGAGTACAGCTGTTAAATAATTTTTTAGTTTAGTACTTTTTTTACCCGATAACATTGGGCTTGTTAAGCAACATATTTTTGCCTGTGGATACCTGTTTCTAATATATTTTACAAATAGAATATATTTATTTACAAATTCAGATGAATCAACTTCTTCTCTTGGAGAGGGACCGTCACCATCACTGAAATCGTTCGTGCCTAAGCATATTGAGATTAGATCGGGGATATATCTCTTTGCTTCCCAAACTACAGAGGAATCTGTATTGAGATATAGATTATCATAAACATCGGGCATAACCGGGCCAGGACTATTCCAATTTCGCACTATTCCTATTCCTGAGACGGAACTTAAGAGCCAGTCGGATTGTAACTCACGTGCTACAAGAGGGCCATAGGCAAGGTACGCATTGTGTTGTTCGAACCATTGAGCAGTACCACAAGGAATTTCCGATGTGTCCAGGCCCATACCACACGTTATAGAATTTCCTATGAATTCTATTTTTCTCTTTAAATCTTTTTTTAATGGAAGAATTTCAACACACCTTATGCCGGAGAATTCAACGTAACCAATTTGTGACTCAGTTGCTTTACATATTAATAGTGTATGCGAAGTATTTTTTAAGTTTTTTGCTATTCCATATTTTGTTTTATTCTTTTCCATCTTTATTCTTCCCAGGTATTTACCATCTATAACAGCGGAAATATAATTATGGTTATCTTTTAATTCTTGATCTTCCAGTAATATTTCACAGGTATTTCCTTTGAATTTCGCTTCAAAGTAGGCTCCTGCATTGCTAAGTTTTGGTTTTTTAGGATTAGAGAAATCGATTCTTCCTGTATATCTTATGTGTTGATTATCAGGAGTAAAAAGGTTTAAATTAGCTGATGGATCTTGTTTACATCCAAAAGAAAAAATAAATATTAACAAGATACCTGCTATTAACTCAAAATTTTTTTTAGTATTTGCTTTCATTTGAATTGTTAACCATTAAATTAATTTGAATTAAAAATAAAAGAAAAAATGTCAAATTCAAAATAGAATTATGAATTATAAATAGTTAATCGAGGTAAAAAATCAATTATGCAGGAAAATTCTTTTCCTTATATTTCCAGTGAATAAAAATTATTAACTATAGCTCTTCATATTCAGGAATAAATTTTTTCTCATCATTTATTGAGCTTGCTGATTTAAATTCGGTAATGGTATTTTTACGGCTCATTACCATTCGGAAGAGAGATAATAATCCCTTTTCACTTAATTCAATCAATGTATCTAATTCTTTAACCAGAAGAGAGAATGTTCTAGGTTTAATTAATTCACGCAGGCGTTTTTCATTTTTTGTGATATTATTTTTCCAGAAGTAATATGTTTTAAGCAGGTCGTTTGGTGTATCAATCATCTCTACCATATTAAAATATCTTTTCGAACAATTTATAATTTGATATATGGTTGTGAATCCCATCCATGGTAAAGTATTGTAAACTTTATCGTATAATTCTTTATGTTTATTGTCATACAAAAATTCTTCTTTGATAGATAATGTCTGCAAAAACATTTTTCCATTAGGAATAAGGTGTGAATAGGACCATTCAAAAAATCTGTTTAATCTTTCGCTAAGCAAGCCTTCTTTATTTTCATGTAATGAGGCTAAATGAATTAACATTTCAACAACTGTTATAGCCGACGCTTTAGGAAAAGTTTTAATTTTATCATCCGAATCTTCCCAGCTTGTCCAAAAGGCTACTAAACCTTTTTCAAGGCAAGCTTCATACTCGAGCTTGCTTATGGTAATACCCAAACCATCTATACCTTGATTTTTAAACTTTTCAAGTAGTGATCCACGACCACAACCAACATCATAAACAAATTCACCTTTTTTCAGGTCTATTTTTTCAAGTATAGTCTCATCCCTTTGTTCATAAGCTTTTTTTGGTGTTGAATCTCCTTCGAACATAGCTGTTGAATAAGTGCCGAATTCACCAAGAATAAGAGCTTCAGCCTCATAGGGTATAGAAGTATACTCTGAAGCTTCTAACCTTTTTTTTCTTGTTTTTTCGAGCATATCAAAACTTGGATCGAGTGAATACAGATAGCCTTCGAGTGTTATAAGGGTTAAGAATATAGGGCTTAGATCAGTTCGGAGTTTGAGGTTGTATTTTGCGAGTACTTTTAATAATTCTACAAACATATCAGAAAATTTCGGACGGCCTTTTGATTCTACCCAGTATTTTTTTGTTACTGCAACCATTGCATTTTCAGCTTTTTGATAATTTTCATCAGATATTTTACCGACTGAAAAATATTTTAGAAAATATTTTGTTGAATATTCATAGTAGCCATCAACAATTGATAAGTAAAAGGTAAGTATATGGTTACGATTCACCATTGGAATTTCATGTACAAGACCAAAATCAATTAGTATGAGCTTTCCTTCTTTTGTCCAATAGAAATTTCCAGGGTGTAAATCTGCATGGCACACCCCGTTATAAAAAATCATTACATCCTGTAGGTTATCCACTGTTTCGGCCAGCTTAAGGGAATCAATATTAAGTTGCTTGAAATCATAAGGTTTTATTACCGAATCGATAAATTCCATGACAAGGACATTTTTGTTTGAAAATTCCGGGTAAACATCAGGAGCAATTATAAAATCATCGTTTATAGAAGCTTTCTTAAACTTTTTTATGTTTTCAAGCTCCTGATCCAGATCTGTTTGT
>CAZWGG010000607.1:0-745 GCA_964633305.1 uncultured Bacteroidales bacterium | reverse complement strand
GAATCCAATTCAATAACAATACCTAT
This sequence comes from uncultured Bacteroidales bacterium, assembly GCA_964633305.1. Taxonomy (GTDB): domain Bacteria; phylum Bacteroidota; class Bacteroidia; order Bacteroidales; family UBA10428; genus CAZWGG01. The sequence goes on along the minus strand of CAZWGG010000607.1, from coordinate 719 downwards.
TACAACAATTGTTTTTAGCTGCTTAGAAAAAAACGTTATAAACTTGACCATTCCTTTTAAGAGTGTAAAGCTTGCTTTTATGCGTGATTTAACCTTTGGCCTAAGAATCTTAACTGCCACTTTTTTGTTATTGAGTAAAACAGCTTCATGAACCTGGCATACACAGCCGGCTCCTATAGGATCCGTGTTAAAGTTTTTAAAAACAGAGTTTATATTCTGCGTATATAATTTTTGAAGTATGTTCTTAATAACATTTTCTTTTTCAGGAGGAACTTGATCCCTTAACTTGGAAAACTCAGCAATATAAGCTTGGCTGAACATATCAGTTCGGGTACTTAGCACCTGGAAAAACTTTATATACGCTGGCCCCAATGATAATATGGTTTTGTGGGCAAATACAGGCAACCGGTTTTTCTTAAAAAGGAGCAACAGAAGAAATACTGGAATTCTTATTACAATTTTTGTAAAGTCTACGATCCAATTCATTGTTTTCATTTTAAAGAAAATTTTATTGTTACATGTTATATTTGATGATATGTATAAGTGTTGTATATTAAATTTAGTAAATGCAATTCGAAATAAAAAGAGTATTGTGATATTATTTGCTGAATATTGATTATATGAAATAATTCAGGCTTTACGGCCTTACTTCCTCTCTAAAAATTTTTTACTTAGTCTTTGCAAGAAAACGCCAAATACTGCGTTATTCTTGCCTTGAA
>CAZWGG010000606.1:0-3674 GCA_964633305.1 uncultured Bacteroidales bacterium | reverse complement strand
GTAAAACATTTCGTCTTTTTAAGTACTGTAAAAGTTTATGGCGAATATACCCCTAATAAAGGTGTTTGGGATGAAAATACAGCATGTAACCCGGATGATGCTTATGGGAGAAGCAAATACGAAGCTGAATTGGCGCTAAAAAAGTTAGAAAACCCTGATTTTGTTGTATCCGTTATCCGAACCCCCCTTGTTTATGGAAAGGGTGTTAAAGCAAATATGCTCAGTATGATAAGGCTTGTTGACCGATTTCCTGTTTTACCATTTGGTAATATAAACAATAAGCGAAGTTTTACTGCTGTTGAAAACCTAGTAGGATATATTGACCGGATTATTGAAAAAAGAGCTTCAGGTGTTTTTATTGCTATGGATGAAAAACCGTTCTCAACCACTGAATTAGTAAAGCTAATTGCTAAATATCTTAATAAAAAAATATTTCTGATTCACGTCCCAAATCTCTTTATTAAAATAGGAAGGATTTTCCTGCCCAAGATTTTTGACCGTCTGTACGGATCATTTGAACTGGATAATACGCAAACTAAAAAAGTGCTGGATTTTAAACCTGGTGTTTCATCTGAAGAGGGGATAAGGAAAATGGTTGAGGCTTATAGGTGTCGAGGTAAGAGTGAATAAAAGAATTAGGGGTATATGGAATAAAGGTATAAGGGAAAATTGGAATTGAATTCTAAATTTGTAGAGTATTTTGTTTAATTGAAAAAATAGAATCTGTGATTTACTTATTAGTTGGGTTATTATTAATTTCTTTTACAGGTACCTATATTATACAAAAGATTGCTGTTCAACGCAATGTACTAGATATCCCCAACGAACGAAGTTCTCATTCTATTCCCACACCCAGGGGTGGCGGACTGGCAATAGTAATTAGCTGGTATGCTGGGATTATAGTACTATATTTGCTTGATGTTCTCGATAAAAACCTGTTTCTCGCCTTATTAACCGGAATACTACTTGCTATCATCAGCTTACTTGATGATATAGTCTCACTTAAGCCGTTGGTACGTTTTTTCATCCAGGTTATTACTGCTGTTGTTGCCTTTTATTTCCTGGGAGGAATATCTTCAGTTAATTTTACAGGAATTGAAATCTCTACCAATTTTATTTTGTATCCTGTTTCCATTATTGGTATAGTATGGTTTATAAATCTATACAATTTTCTTGATGGCATTGATGCATATGCTTCAATCGAAGCATGTTTTATTGGATTAAGCCTGTTTATTTTTACGAATAATATAGTTAATCTTATACTAGTTGCATCTGTGTTGGGATTTATTTACTGGAACCGGCCAAAAGCTAAAATCTTTATGGGAGATGTGGGAAGTACACAATTAGGCTTTATTCTGGCTATCCTCGGAATATATTTTCATAATACTACCAATTTTAACATTGTTTACTGGATTATGCTTACTTCACTATTCTGGTTTGATGCCACATTCACGTTACTTAGAAGATGGAGAAATAATGAAAACCTAAGCGAAGCGCATAAAAAACATACTTACCAGCGGATTGTGCAAGCCGGCTTTACTCATGCAAAGACTGTTTATTATTCTTTATTTATTAATGGTATACTTTTCGGTTTTGTTTTTATATCCTATCATTATAGATTTTTACAAATTCCTGCATTCGTGGGTATTGTTTCGTTGCTTTTTGGGATTACAAGATTGGTTGATAAAAGAAAACCTTTTTAATGTCACACCACAGACCTACATCTGCTGAAGCAGACGTCAGTCCGTGAAAGCATAGTTTGCTTTACAATTTTCTGAACTCGGTAATTTGCCAATTTTTATAAAAACAAATACAGATTTATATCTTGGATCAATCAAAAGATAACAATTATTTCAATTAGTAAACTTACAGATAATTTTCGCGTAGCGGATCAACTATTGTAGAATAATTACCTCAGAAAGCATATACCTCGTTGAGGTTGCATATCTGACTTATGAAGTTCCATTTGGATTTTCGATTTATCTATGAATCCTCTACGAGGATTATTCATCATTCTGATTGAACTACAATAATCAATCTTCTTCGAAGATAGGTTTTTGTTCCCCTTGTTTACAGATTTGCCGGGTTTTCTTTCTTTAAAAGTATGCTTTCAATGTTCTGTTTAAACATTGCCTTAGTCTCTTCCGGCGTTCTTGAAATTCCTGATGTCATGCTCGGATTGCCTTCTAGTGGGCAGTATAGAAATGCAGGTATACTTTGTACTCCAAATACTGCTGCGAGTTCCCTCTCCTTTTGAATATCAATTTTATAAATAAATACCTTTCCTGCATAATCCTTGGCCAGTTCATCCAAAATAGGTGCAGTAATGCGGCAAGGGGCACACCAATCGGCATAAAAATCAATTAAACAAGGCAGTTCGCCTTCGTAAACCCAAACTTCGGCATTCTTTTCATAATTCATAACCTTTGACAGGAAATCTTGTTTAGTGAGATGAATAGGTTCGCTATGTACTATAACCTTTTCTCCTGACGATATAGCAGAAGTTGCTTTTTCAGTGCTCCCCCCTTGATTTGTCTTTTCAACTGTCTGACTATTACAACTTATCACTAATAATGTCGCTATAAATATTAATCCTATTGATCTTTTCATACTATGTTTTTTATTTTATTTCTGTTTGATATTTTATAATTAATCATATTTATATATCTATATATTTTAATCTATCATAAATCGTGCCAAAAAGTAATTGCAATTTTATGTTACATAATTAGCGCCACTTAAAAAACTCATATTTTCTAAGTGCTAATCCATAAAATCGAATGTCTGTACTTAACATCCCACTAATCAAATGGTTCAGGTTTGGGTTTCAAACTATAGTAAGCACTATTTTCGTTAAAATAAAAATCGGCAACACCAATTGATATCATTTTCGCGAGTATCTTTTCAACAATAAATTTTTTGATACCCGACTGATCAATAATTTCTTTTACTGTCATTTTATCATTCTTACTAAGAACTTTTAATAATTGTTTTTCTTTAGCTCCATATTTTATATATATTCCCTTTCTTTTTTTTTTCGATTTCCAAACATTAAGCAATATACTTGTAGCAAGGAAATTTTGATCTTTCACTCTTACATAGGCTAACCATTTCCCATCGTCATTTTTGGCATAATGTGGCCGTTTTGACGATTTAGGTATAGTCACTTCCAATACCCACTTACCATCAATACACCATCTTTTGGTTTTATAACCAACCACAGGTCTGCAAAACAATTCAGCAGCCGATTCAATCATATAGTCCTCTTCTTCGGTACTAACCCCTGAAATAACACCATTATCCTTTACCCCGATAAGAAGTTTTCCTCCATCTGTATTGGCAAAGGCGCTAAATGTTCGGGCAATCTTTTTTGAGTCAGATATTTCAAATTTAAAATCAAGTTGTTGATGTTCTCCTTGCCCAATAAGATTTTTAATATAATAACTCAATGAATTTTTTTTACTTGTAAAAATAACGAAAAGCCAGGTTATTTTTCATAAAACCAGGTTCAAAAAATAAATGGTATCAGACAAGCTCTTTTCCAAAAGGCATTAATGACAGCGATACAAGTTTCATATGCTGCATGGCAAATGGAATTCCTATAATTGTTATAGCACACAAAAATGCAAAAACAACATGTGTAAGGGCAATGAAAATGCCCCCAAATAAAAGCC
>CAZWGG010000605.1:0-3675 GCA_964633305.1 uncultured Bacteroidales bacterium | reverse complement strand
GAATTATTGTTAATTGAATAGAGGCACAAGCGGACGCTTGCGCCAGTTTAGGTGGGGCTACTAGACCATCTTTTAATGATATGATGAATAATTATCCTGGGACACAATCATCTGGGGATGTGTATAAACTTATTGGAGGTAAAGTATACCAGAACTATGTCAGTGACCCTATAAAATATGCTAATTCTTGCGCACTTAGGATGAGTAGAGCCTTGAATTATAGCGGTGTTAAAATTCCTTTTATTAAAGGGCAAACAGGTTCCGGTTCTGATGGCAAATGGTACTTTTATAGAGTTTCGGATTTAAATAATTATATATCAAATGATTTAGGATGGACGGTCGATATGACCGGAAGTTCTGCTTCTGATTTTGCTAACAAAAAAGGTATAATAATGTTTCAAGATTGTGGTTGGCGGGATGCCACAGGACATTTTGACCTGTGGAATGGTAGTGGATGCGCACATGAGTGTTATTGGAATCAATGTGATAATGCTTCTCTTTGGTATTTACCTTAAAAAATATAGTTATGAATAAGATATATTTATTTTCGTGTTTGTTATTTTTTAGTGTAAGTTGTTCGGCACAATTATCTAAAGAAAAGCTATCAGAAGAAAGGTTGAAACTTAAAAATTATGCTTTTTGTAAATGCTTACAAAATGTATATGAAGGAGATACTTTATTTATAAAAGACGGTAGCTCTTCTGGATATTTTGAAACTGGAGCATATAATATCGATGTATATGATTCGATTGATAGTATAGCAAAGATATTTAGTTTAAAAGTTTATAAGAGCTATGGTAATTATTCATTAGGAATAATGAAGTGTTTGGATTTTTATAATAGCAAAGAACTTGAAGAATTTGCAAAAAAATAGATAAACAAAAACTAAAGAAGTAGGAATTAAAAAAGCCCGGAGTCCGGGGCTTTTTGCTTTAAATATCGTAAGGGTTTATAACTTCTATCCCTTCAATTTTATCAAAGTCTTTTATGTTGCGTGTAATAATGGTGAACTCATTTACAAGTGCCGTAGCTGCAATAATGGCATCAGGTAGTTTGGTCTTATGTGCTTTCCGTATCTCAATAGCTTTTTGAATTACAGGTTCTTCTAAAGCAAAAACCTCGGAAGCATTTATAAACTCATTAAGGATAAGTGTTTGTTGTTCGCTTGCACCTGGCCAGGCTAAAAGTTCCATGCGGGTAATAACAGAAATTTTAGAATCAATGCCGTCAATAAGTTCATTGGCTTTATCGGGCAATTTGTTGTCTAGGTAATCAATAACGGAATTAGTATCGATTAAATATTCTTTTCCCATCCTTCACGAGAATTTTTCACATCTTCCTGAAAATCGTTATACTGGGCATCGGAAAGGTTTAGTTTGCCCCGTAAGTTGGCAACTCCTTTTTTCTTTGCTTTTTCTTCCAATGATAGAATAATAACTTCCACTTTATCCGCATTGAAATCATTCGGTAAACTGATGTTCAGCGAATGGTTTTTTACATCTAAGATTTGTCGTAATGCTTGCATAGCTTTAAAAATTAATGACCAGCGTAAGCCTGTCTTGTTCTTGCATCCCGCAATACAGCATCCAGGTTATAGAGAACATGTTGTTTGTCTTCTTCGGGTAAACTGTTAATCTCTTTTAACCTGAGCAACATATCAGGGTCTTTAAATAAATCCTGGTTCTTATCTTCACCAAGTAAAAACGCAATGGTAGTATCAAGAAACTTTGAGAGCTTTTTAACTACATGGATAGAAGGTTTTACTTCATCCCTTTCGTACTTGCCTATTACAGAATGATTTGTTTCCAACATTTTGGCAAGTTCATTCTGAGAAAACCCTCTTTCTTTACGTCTGTCTCTTAATAGTCTTCCAAAAGTATCCATTATTTGAATTCTTTTTGCACTTGTTGATACTTATTTAATCAATAAACACAAAGATACTGTTCAAAAATGAATTAAAAAAGCTAAATAAATTTTTGTGTTTTGAGTTTGATTTAATAGTTTTGATGCAGATATGAACAAGTAAAAATTTCAAATAAAATTTTTCACTATAGAAATTACGGAAATAAAGCAGCGTTTAACCATCGAAACGGTTCTAAAACATTACGAGTTACAAGCTAATAAAAATCACATGCTCAAATGCCCTTTCCATGAAGAAAGGGAACCGGGCCTAAAAATATACCCGAACACAAATACATTTAACTGCCTTGGCTGAAAAGCAAGCGGAGACACAATCGAGTTTATTCAAATAAAACACCCATTAAAATAATTTTCACAAATAAGCATGAGAATAGAGCAAAAGTTCCATAGCAAACGTTTATAACGTTGCTAAACAAAAAACAGTAATGCTATGGAACAATTAGAAATTTTTGTAACCCGCGCTTGCGGGCTAGATGTCCATAAAGATACGGTAAAAGCATGTATTATGCGACAAGGTATCAAAAAACAGATCAGGACTTTTGATACCATGACTGACGATTTAACTGAACTGAAAGACTGGCTCAAGGAACATGATATTACACATGTAGCCATGGAAAGCACCGGCGTCTGTTAAATTGTTTTTGAAGCCATCAATTGGTAAAAAGTACTTAAAAGTTAATGGGGATGAACCTGAGATAGGTAAGATAATTTTGTTGAATTGAACATATTCAATTTATTTAAAGAAAGGAGATGTATTATTAATAAAATTTGTATTTGAAAAAGGGCGTCTTTCAAAGTTGACAGGATTTGATGAACTAACCGGCCAAAGCCATGGATATATTGACTTTGAAAACAGATATAAACAACTCTATTTATCCTATTTATCAGTCAGTTACGATAAAAATATTGAAACGAAATGTTATTTTGTTTTTGAAAACGGTAGATAGTAGATGGCATCCTGTAAATGGCAATATAAAGTAATACCCCGTTGTCCATAGCAACGAGAAATAATATATAAGACTGTTATCCGTATGGCTCTGCCTACGGACGTTTTTTTTCACAAAACCTTGGGTTGATTATTCAGACAACAAAGAGGCTAATTAATTTATTTTCACCTGTTAAATAACCTGGCAAGTAAGGGGATTTTGTTTTGGGACACATTTGAAAAATAATTTTCAATAGCTCCAAAGGCTTTATAATAATGAAGTATTTGAGGGGTTTCGTAATAGTCAAATGTTAGTGTTATAAACTTGCCGCTATTTAATTTAATGTACCTGTCAATTAAAAAAATCAATGCATCTTCTTCCTGGCCTTCCGGAGATGTGACAGAAAACAAAAGAATGGTTTTTGTCCCTGACCATATAAAGAATGCAGCAGAACATAGATTATTAAATCTGTCATAAATACCAAACAATTCACCGAGCCTGTAGCGGAGAGAAGCACTAATTAACATTCTAAGAGGCTTTACCTGTTCTTCGCCTTTGTATGTGATTTTTGATTTTTCAACAGCATAAAACAGTTTCAAGAACGCATTAATTGATATTCCTTTTAACATGCTAAGGTTTTGTTTTTCAGAAAAATAAATTTTATCTTTCAACTCATTATGATATGTTTTTTGAATTTTTTGATAAGGTTTTATTAAGTCGAGTTCAAAATGTGATTTATTTTTGGTTCTAAACTGGGTTGTCTCCAGTTTATTAAATTTGTTTATATTCAAATTAATAAATTTATATTGAGAATAAATAACATTAAAGA
>CAZWGG010000604.1:0-3691 GCA_964633305.1 uncultured Bacteroidales bacterium | reverse complement strand
TTGACGTTTTCTTATCAAAGACTTTAAAAAATAGGAGTTTTCTGGCAGGCACTATCTAACAAATACAGGTTGGTGTTCTTGTTCATACTCTGCTTTATTGTACTTTCCTTTTTTCGGAAGGACAAGTGTTTCAACTGTTTCCGATAGTAGTTCTTTGTTTTCTTTGTTCCAAAAGCCTTTATCGAAGCTCCAGCTTTTTGCTTTGTAACCTAAAAATATCCGTTGTGCTAACCCAGGTACAATTTCAGAGTCAGATACATGTTCCATAATATCATAATCAACAATCAGGTTAAACTGATCGGTGGTTATGGAAACTTTTTTACCCAACTCAACATTAGGGCGCATTTTCCCTTTAGTAACCCATTCGGTATATTGTTCAAAGATGGGAAACATTTTTTCTTCATGTGGAATATCTTCTACTTTAATTATGCGCCTTTCAAGCAGGTTGATGTGCTTATGCAATAATTCCATAAAACGCTCAAGTTCCATGAAAATTATGGCATCAACGATATCGGCTTGAGGAAAGCTGGCTTTTTCTTTTTCAAGTTTGGTATACAATGCTTTAGCTTTGATAAGATATTTTCGTGTAGTTTCTTTGACCCGGTCTGTTTTGCCCTTCCCTCCAGATGTACTGGCTTTACCCAATGCCCGCATTTTGTTTTTTAAATCGTGACGCCAGTCATTTATTTTTCGCCATCCGGGCAAATTATATTTTTCCTGAAACCTGGTTACCATGTCAAGGCTCTTGCGGGCACTGTCCCAAAGCAAGTTGTAATCTGTTGGGAAATGAACGTTGCTTTCAACAACAAAACTATCGGTTTTTAAGTACAATGCTGCCGCCTCTTTTTTTTTAAAGGTTTCATGACCGAAATCAACAATAATACTATTAAGCTCTTTTACTGTTTGATCATCTATTAAACCAATATTATCAATAATAGATTGATAACCAAACTCATAACGATCATACCCAAAACTCCTTTCTACTCCCATGATTTGACGTACCAGGGTATGGTTATTAGCTAAATCATGTAAATCATCGTAACTAATGTTTTGACATAGACGTACTTGGGATAAAACAAAAATATGCCATAAATCCATGCCAGGCCTTCCTGTTTTATTATTCTTTGAAAGCACCTGTTTTTCAAGTATTTCAAATACTTTTTCATTCCACTTTGGGGTAACAAATATTTCTTTTAATGCAGCACATAATCCAGGTAGGGAAACACTTCTCTTTTTGGTTGTTATGGCAACTTCACTTATTGGTGTATTTCCGATGGTTAATTGTTGCTCGAATCTTTTTCTCATTTTTGAATCTGGTTAAATTATTGATCTGAAATATGCGAATCTCAAATCGTTAATGGGCTTAATATCTGTATTTTAACTGAATTTAACAAATAAAAACCATAGAAGATTCAAACAAGTTATAAACAATAATGCACTGATTTATATAATATTAAAGGTTTTCTAGCAAGCACTAACTATAGATAAAATTGTTTTACATACCCTTAAAAATTATTCTTTGGATTCCCTATTTTTGGTATTTGAATCTTAAAATTTAAGACACTTGATTCTTAAATGATTAGGGAGAAGATATTTTTGTATAAAAAATTAATAATCAATAGATTAAAGTGATTGCATCTGGAAAAATGTCGAACTTTTTACTCGAAGATTACGAAACTGTAATGAAATTTATGAGTACAGAAAAAAGCTAAAATTATAGAAAGAAAATCCTTATACCTATAGCATGTCCGTATTACAATTCAATTGAATGACTGACTGAATTCCAATGGGGGAAAGCTTGGTTTTTGTTTTGAATAGTTTGCTGAACGACTGCGGATGTTCAAAATCGATTACTAAATGTAAGTGGAAGCAAAAAGATTAAGGGTACCCAATCTATCTTTCGAACTAACTAAGTCGCATTAAATTAACACTATATATTTTTTGCTAAAATCACGTTTGAAAAAGTTCGAACACAAAAAAGCCTCTCACTGAGAGGCTTAAAGTGATTTTGAATAAGTGGTCCCACTTGGGCTCGAACCAAGGACCCCCTGATTATGAGTCGTACCTATATGTTTTATTAGTATTTCGTAATAGTTGTTAATAATTCAATATCAATATGTTAACTATTTTTAATTTATTGATAATTATTGGCTTTTTGTGCTAATTATACCAAATGTTAGGCAAAATGTTAGGCAAATTATTTCCCGGAAATACCTATATTTGCTACATAATTAAAATTTTGTTAGGCAAATTATGGATTATCTTGCAAAAACGGCCATAATTCTTGATAAAAGAAGTAAAACTAAAGAGGGTAAATATCCTGTTAAACTGAGGGTTATTTACGACCGAACACCCAGGTGTTTCGGAACAAAATTTTCCTTAACCGAGGATGAGTTTGAAATAGTAAGTACTAAGAATCCCAGGGGAAAGCTAAAAGACATAAAGCTTGAATTGTCAATCATTGAGGATAAAGCCAAAAAGATTATAGAAGAGTTGTCAGACTTCTCTTTTGATTTGTTCAAATATAATTTTGGTAGAAAATCCAAAGATTTAAGGAATGTATATTTTTATTACGATTTAAAAATTAAGGAGCTTGAGAAAAGTGATAGAATTGGTAGTGCCAATTTCTACCGGCACAGTTTAAATTCTATAAAATCTTTTAGTAAAAAACCATCTCATATAGAATTTAAGGAAATTACCCCGAAGAAATTGGTTGAGTATGAAGAATGGATGGTGAACCAGGGAAACTCTATTACTACGGTTGGAATGTACCTGCGTGCATTAAGAGCTGTTTTTAATCAGGCTAAGAAGGAAGGAATAATTAAAAACGAACAGTATCCCTTTGGATTGGGCAAGTATCAAATACCGATTTCAAAGAATGTAAAAAAAGCTCTAACTCTTGATGATATTGGCAAATTGTATAATCATCCTTTAGATGAATATTCTTACCTCGATAAGGCAAGAGACTTATGGTTTTTTAGTTATTTCTGTAATGGAATTAATATGGCTGATATTGCAAAACTTAAATTCAAAAATGTTTCCAAAAAGTCAATCACTTTTATTCGAACTAAAACAGCTAAGAGCAGAAAAGAAGTTAAACCAGTTGTTGCTCCCGTTACTGAAGAAATTCAAAGAATTCTTGATAAATGGTCTAACAAAGAAAAGTCATCTGAAAATTATGTTTTTCCAATCCTTGAAGAGGGTTTAACCGCTAAACAAGAAAAGAGTAAAATAAAATGGATTGTTAAACAAATCAACAGATATATGCAGCGACTAGCTAAAGACGTTGATATTGAGGAAAAAATAACAACTTATACAGCACGACATAGCTTCTCAACCGTTCTTAAACGTTCTGGTGTATCAACTGAATTTATTTCAGAAAGTCTGGGACATAGCGACTTAAAAACAACAGAAAACTATTTGGATAGTTTTGAAGATGACATAAAACGTGAATATGCTAATCTACTAACAGCTTTTAAAAGGAAATAGCTTAGGTAAATATTCTATATATGACAAAGGAGCTATATTAACGTGTTTTGTTTTCTATAAATGACAAAAATGAGTATATTTGCATAAATGTCATTTATAAAACAAATTATGAAGCCATATTTAACCAGAGAAATATATAAGAAGCAGATTGAAAGGTATATTGGCAAAGAAATAATTAAGGTACTTATAGGACAACGAAGGG
>CAZWGG010000603.1:0-3702 GCA_964633305.1 uncultured Bacteroidales bacterium | reverse complement strand
GTTGATCCATCGTTATTTACTAAGTTGACAATAAGGGGCATTTTACCCAGGGCATGTGTAGAGCAGGATAAGCATGGATCATAGCAACGGATGACCATTTCAATCATATTTAATGCACCTTCTTGTATTTTTTCTCCTTTCACAAATTCTTTAGCTACTTCATTAACACTCATGTCAATTGCAGGATTATTGTGTACAGTAGCCACAACCAGGTTAACTTTTTTCACTTTCCCAGAAAAATCGGCCCAGTAATGATGGATTAGTGTGCCTCTTGGGGCTTCAATAACACCAACACCTTCACCTTCTTTTCTTTCCACTTTTATGCGAACATGTTTACTCACTATCTCATCATCGCTGAGAAGTTCCTTGATTCGTTCGGCAGCATATAAAATTTCTATAACCCTCTAATAATGTAAATACATTTTTTAATGAACAAGTCCACCATTACCGATTTTTTTAAATTTTTGCAGTTCATTATTGGCAAGAGGTGTTGAAATGGCTTTTGCAATGTTTAATCGTGCTAGGGGTGCTACTCTGTATGTACCATCTTTATATCCCAGTTTTTTATAATATGGAAATTTCAGATACGACCAGTCTTCGACATGCTCTCCAATATAATCGGCATATCTCGAAGGGTCAAATTCATCAATTTTCTCTCCCTTCTCATCTATCAGTCGTATCATGCCATCATACAATTCAAGATTGTCATTTTTTACAAGACTCATGTAATTGGTTTTTATAGCTGCAAATTTAGGTATCAAATCTGCGTATTTTTCGTAGATATCTTTCACAACATTTATTCCAAATTTGGCTAGTTTAATCGCGTTATCAATCTCTTTATCAGAAATAAAACGATCTTCGTGTGAAAGGGGTTTACTCATTCCTCCGGGTATGGCAGATACAGGATGGATTGATCTACCCCCTACCCTTTCAATAATATTTTGGCCTACCTTTCTTAGTTGTATTGCTTTTTTCCCAAGCTCGGGATCAGCTTCGAGAAGTCCGAATAAGTTTCGTTTAGCCGGGTCGCTTGAAGGCCCTAAAATATAATCTGGGGACGCCATAAAAAAGAAATGTACAGCATGTGAATGAATAATCTGTGCCATATGCATTAATTCACGAAGCTTTTTAGCTGTTGGAGGTATTTCAACCCCGAAAGCAGCATCACATGCTTTTGCAGCAGCCAGATGATGGCTGACAGGACAAATTCCACAGATACGGGTTGTTATTACTGGCATCTCAGAAAGTAATCTACCTTCTAGGAATTTTTCAAATCCCCGAAATTCATCTACATGAAAATGTGATTTTTCAACCTCATTTTTATTATTCAGTTTTATGGTGACCCTTCCATGTCCTTCGACACGTGAAACCCGTGGTATAATTATTTCTTTTGTTGTCATGTCATTCTCCTTTTCTATCAAGACCCGGTATAATTGAAACTGGCATTGAATAGCGATAGCCTGCACCAACAATATCTTCGTTAAACATTAAAGACCCTGCCGGTAAAATAGCAGACAGGGCATTTATTATTTTTGCTCCCTGTTCCAAAGCCTTAGGAGTGGGCCCCATGCATCCCCTGCAGGGCATATTACCTTTTAAACACCTGGAATGACAACCCTCTCGGGTTGCAGGTCCCATACATAATACTCCTTGTTCCAGGAAACATAATTCAGTATCTATTTCATCAAGCTCCTGGGGGGAAACAACATTTTCGGTTATATAATCCCTGGTGGAAACCAGTAATTTCTCTTTTCTGCGATTACATTCTTCACAAAGGTTCCGGGTTTTCAGATCGGGTTTCTCTCCATTAATAATTGAAATCAGCGAATCCTTAATTACGGAGGGAATAGGAGGACAACCTGGTATATGTGCATCTACCTTGACGATTTTATCAATGGGCATCACATTTTTTTTCAGGCCCGGTAACTTTCCGCTAGTAGGGATTTTACCATCTATAGTTGTTTCCGAATCAATGTATCCTACTTTGAGAACCTCTTCAACAGGATACAAATTTCTCATTCCGGGAACACCTCCATAGCAGGCACAGGTTCCAAAGGCAACTAAGGTTTTCGACTTTTCACGAAATATTTTGAGAATTTTTTCATTCTCCTCATTGGCAACCGATCCTTCCACCAACCCTATGTCAACCTCAGGAACTTCCTTAATATCGACCATTGTGGAGTATTTAACATCAATTAACTTCACGATATCAAAAAGTTCCTCATGCAGATCGAGAAATGAAATATGACAACCTGAACAACTTTGTAACCAGGTTGTGGCAACCGTGGTTTTTCCATTTTTTCCCATTATTATTCCATTTTTTCTTTTAAATAATCATTGAAAGATTGTATTTCCTGACTGAACAGCTCGCCTTCATGAGGAGAAACTTTTATGATACGCATCCTGTTATCGTCAATATTTCGCGATCGCAGAACAGCCCTGAATAAACTCATCCTGCGTTCCATATCGGTGTTACCAACAACATGATGGCAATGCCCATCGCGGCATATGGTAAGTGCAACACCATCAAATCCATAATAGAATGCTTCTAAAATATATTGAGTCCCAATGTTTCCTCCACATTCAACCTGTAGTGGTAAAACATCTGATGAATACCGCAAGCCCGGATTATATCGGGACAACTCTCCAGCCATATCTGCTGCCGGATATCCACAGCCATTGCATAAAAATGCAAGAATTCTCGGCTTGTTTTTTTCTGTATTTTTCCGACTCATTATTTGAATTGAGCTCACGATATAATCCCTTGGATAAGTTATCAAGTCCCTTGCCCCTGTAGGACAGGCTACAACACAATTTCCGCATCCCCTGCATTTTTTTGAGTTAATGAATGAAAGTTTCTTTTCAATATCAATACTCGATGCGGAAAATGCACATGTTTTCACACATGTGCCACATCCTCCACAAGCTGTTTCATCTACTTCTGATATTAACTCGTAATGCTCAATCTCATTTCTATCCAGGATGGTCGTTAACTGAAGAACGGCAATACTTGCACCACTATACTCCATATCAAAGGTGCTTTCTTCTTTTGATGGAATAAACCATATTCCCGGATTTGCCGTACTACCGATTGCACCGACCCTGTTTTTGCTTCGGACAATATTCCTTTCATCTACATCAAGTGCCAACAAGGGTTTAAGTTCTTTTGTCAGTTCAGCATCATTTCTCAGGCTCAGAATAATTCCTCCTGTTGTTATCTCGTGCACATTCTCATTCTCCAATACCTTAACTTGGAAATCACCACAGAAACCCGAAATGTCAATCATTTTCGACTTAAAATAGATTTTTGCATTCCTATCAGCTTTTATTGCTGCCAGCGAAGGCTGAATAATATCATTATTCAATTCATCTAAAGAGAATGAATCTCCTTTATCAATTATATGTACAATGTACCCTTTTTTTAAAAGTTCATTACAAGCAATTATTCCCCCTTCATTAGCACCTATAACCATGACAGATTTTCTGGCAGCAACGCAGTCCATCTTTGCACTATGGGTTATTTTTACCTTATTCAATGCTACATTGATTAAAAGCTTTGCTTTTCGAGTTGCTGAACCATTTTCACCACTATGAGGAAATGCTACCTGTTCTCTGATATTGGCAAAAGCAATCTTATTTCTGTTTATCCCTGTCTTCTGTATATGCTGTATAATATCTAAGCCGGAAGGCGCGTTCTCAAAA
>CAZWGG010000602.1:0-3710 GCA_964633305.1 uncultured Bacteroidales bacterium | reverse complement strand
CCGCTATTAATTACAGAATTTTCTTTCCAATAATGCTCAAATACTTTTTTAATATTGCCATCATACTTTTTTAATAAGCTGAATTTATTAGGCCCGAAATATAATTTAAATGAGACTGATTCATTTTCCTGGTGGTTAAATGGTAAACCTACCTCGGCCCTGAATTTTTTCAGGTATTTGTCTTCATCAGGTAAATTATTGTATTTTATCAAGGCATTTTCAAAGGCATTATCAGCAATAATTACCGAAGAAAAAAACTGGTCTCTGAAAGCTACCCATTCAACTTTGGTTGTAAAATCTTCCTGCTGTGTTTCCTTATTCGATCGTGCCTTGAAGTAATCAACATCATCCTCGTACGGTTTATAATAAATAGTTGTGTAAATGTTTTCGTTCTTTCTTCCTTTTTCCTGCTGCGGTGAATAAATTTCCCATGAAAGATCGATTGCATCAGGTGAGTGAGATGAAATACTTTGCATCCCAACAAAATTCACTTTTGTATCAACCATATATGAGTTAGGATGAACGGTATAAATAAATTCAATATACCTGTTTGCACCAGCATTTAACTTCATTGTTAATGATGCCGGAGAGTTTTTAGAATATATAGCTTTTTGAGATGTTGAGGGGGTGAAATAAAGGTCATTAGTTGAAATGAGTTTATTTTGTGAATAAAAATTTAATCCAAAGATAGTTGAATCACCTGAGAATAAGACCAGGGGAAGCGAATCATACGTCTGGTATTTTTTTAGTTCTACAGCATATGGCTTTCCTCCTTTGGTTGAAACAGTTATCTTTAGTAAATCGTTTTCGATGGTGTAGAATTCTTTTTCTCCTGTGCCTGCCTCAGCAAAATCTCCTAAATTTCGTTTTAAAGTTTCTGCATTAACCAAATCTTTTTCCACGTGTTCTTCTGTCAATGAGTCTGCTTTCTGCAATTGTTGCTTGGCAAGTTCCTGTTCATATTGTTCTTGCCTTACCTGGTTTATTGAATCAATTTCGTATTTTCTGCGGGCTATTTCTTCTTCGGAAGGTTTGGTTATAATCCCCCAAACTATTAGTATTCCTGCTATTAATATAATTCCAATTATCGAGTTTTTATCCATTCTTAAATTTTATAATTATGTAATTTGTAGGTTATTTTTTTAGTTATTAGTTTTATTTTCAATTTTTATCACTTTCACGAGATTGTATTCTTTATGAAGTCAACAAATAAAGGGTGAGGTTTTAATACGGTACTGCTGTATTCAGGATGAAACTGAACACCAATAAACCATTTATGATCGCGCAGTTCCATAATCTCTACCAGGCATGTATCAGGATTGATACCAGTGGCAATCATACCTGCTTTTTCAAACATATCTAAATAATGATTATTAAACTCATACCTGTGACGGTGTCTTTCAATTATTTCTTTAATGCCATAAGCACTGTAGGTCTTAGTGCCTTTTTTTAAGACACAGGGATATGCACCGAGCCTCATAGTTCCTCCTTTATCTGTTATTCCTTTCTGTTCTTCCATTAAGTCAATTACAGGATGAGGGGTTTTGTTTGTCATTTCTGTTGAATGGGCTTTTTCCAGTTTGACTACATCTCTTGCAAATTCAATAACTGCACACTGCAGTCCCAGGCATATTCCAAGAAACGGAATATTATTTTCACGTGCATATTTTACGGCAAGAATTTTACCATCAATTCCCCTGTCTCCAAATCCTGGTGCAACAATAATACCTTTAAGACCTTTTAATAATTCTATATAATTTGATTCTTCAATATCTTCGGAATGAATAAATTGAACTTTAATATTGCATTCATTTGCCGAACCTGCATGAATTATAGATTCATTAATTGATTTATAAGAATCCTGTAACTCAACATATTTTCCAATAAGCCCTATCTTAACTGTATATTTAGGATTTTTTAATTTTTTCAAGAAATTTTTCCATGGGCCAAGATCAGAAGTACCATTATCGGGAAGCTCGAGCTTTCTCATTACGGTAGAATCGAGTTTTTCCTTTTGCATCAGTATAGGTACTTCATAAATGGTTGAAACATCAATTGATTGTATAACCGATTCAAGGTTAACGTTACAAAATAATGCGACTTTTTTTCGAATATCAATAGTTAACTCTTTTTCGGTTCTCAATACAAGTATATTTGGTTGTATACCATTTTCTAACAATACTTTTACAGAGTGTTGCGTAGGCTTAGTTTTTAGTTCTCCGGAGGCTGATAAAAATGGTACCAAGGTTAGATGAATAACCAGGGTATTGGAGTCTCCCAATTCCCATTTTAACTGCCTTACAGCTTCAATATAAGGCAATGATTCAATATCACCAACTGTTCCTCCAATTTCGGTAATAACAACATCAAATTTGTGTTTAGAGCCTAATAATTTTATTCTTCGTTTTATTTCATCAGTAATATGAGGAATTACCTGTACTGTTTTACCCAGGTAATCACCTTTTCTTTCCTTGTTAATTACAGATTGGTATATTTTTCCTGTAGTTACATTGTTGGCTTGTGAGGTTGGTATACCTAAAAATCGTTCGTAATGCCCAAGGTCCAGATCTGTTTCAGCTCCGTCAAGTGTAACATAACATTCTCCATGCTCATAAGGGTTAAGAGTTCCCGGGTCAACATTAATATATGGGTCTAACTTTTGAATGGTAACTTTTAGTCCCCTTGCTTGTATCAGTTTTCCAAGCGAAGCGGAAATAATTCCTTTACCCAATGATGAAGTAACTCCTCCTGTAACAAATATATATTTTGTAGTTGCCAAAACAAGAAAATTTAAATAATAAAATTGCTTGCAAAGTAAGCAATAATTTTAATTTAATTTTAAGATGTGTTTTCATTATTCATCTATATCGTCAATCATCTTAATTTTTTCTGTCAAGGTGGTCATCTTTTTCTTCGCGTTATTTATCTTTTTCTGAACCTCTTTAATCATTGATTCGGCATTTTTCGATTTTGCAAAGAAACCAATATTATTTTCCCATAAAACTATATCATTTTCAAGTTGTTTTAATTTGGTGAGAAATTTTTCCCTTTCTTGTCTAATTCTATAGTCGAAATTAGGTTTGCCAGATAAGTTTTCGAGTTTAGCCTTAAATTTCAAAAGGCTTTTTTTATCTTCATCAATTTTAAGAGAATCAAATTTTTCATTGATTACCTGGCGATATTTTTCTTGTATTTCATCTTTTACTTCAAATGGGACATAACCAATATTTGCCCATTGTCTTTGAAATTCTTTCAACTTTTTAAGATTATCTTCTACATTTGCCGAAAGTTCAAGGTTCTCAATAGTATCAATTAGTTCTTCTTTCTTTTTTAAATTTGATTCATAAGAAGAATCGACTTCATTAAAATGCTGAGATTTTCGGTCAAAAAACTTATCACATGCCGATCTAAATCTTTTCCAAATTTTATCTGAATGTTTATAAGGAACGGGTCCAATTTCTTTCCATCGTTTTTGTAAAGCTTTAAGTTCTTCTGTCGTTTTTTTCCATTCTTCGTTTTCTTCCAATGCTTCTGCCTGAATGCATAAATCAATTTTTAATTGGAGATTATCATTTTGTTCTTGTTTGGATTGGGCAAAGAAATCGCGTTTTCGGTTAAAAAAAGAATCGCAAGAGCTACGAAAGCGTTTATAAATTTTATTATTGTCTTTTTTTGGAGCAAAGCCTATTGTTTTCCATATTTTCTGTAGC
>CAZWGG010000601.1:0-3726 GCA_964633305.1 uncultured Bacteroidales bacterium | reverse complement strand
GGATTTCCCTGGCAGCTAATAAAATATTTTGTTTATTGACATAACCTGTTGCTAATACATTGTGCAAATTTTGTAAAAAATTATTTGCCTGATTAATTCTTTCGGTTATAAAACTATCGGCAACTTTAAGGTCAAGCTTTACATTAGCAAATTTTTTATTTATTACCAATAACTTCTGCAACAAATCTTTCAACGCACTACTATAATTTTCGTTAGAAACAAATTTTTGATAAATCCCTGTCTCCTTTGTCTTTTTATGCTCCAGTAGCCAATTTGTGACATTACTATATGCCGAAACAACAAATATCCGGTTATAATAACTATTATCCCTGGCTTGTCCAATAATAATATTATTTAATACATCCTGGAATTCTGTTATAGATGTTCCACCTATCTTTTCAACTGTAAGCATTTTGATAGTTAATTTCTGGTTTTTGGTGGGCAAAAATAAAGAATTTTAGTCAGTTCTTTATATGAAAGCTGTTTATTTAATCAAAAGTCAGAAAACCGAAATTCGAAGTTAGCAACATCAATGATTTGGATACCTTCATCAAACTCATAAAATGATTCCAAATAAAAATACTTTTGAACCAGTTTTATCATAAATTAATATGTTATACTAATCATAAAATACTTTAAAAACTGGTCTATAGGCAAATATTTCACCGTTGCTATCAGCTACTTCATAACCTAGCGAAACGGAAAGTATTTTCTTAAAAATATGTTGATGCATTGAATCATAATACCATGTTTCTGTAAATTGAATTTTCCCTATTTTATCGCGACTGAAATCTCCATTTTTTTCCAGCCTCTTTATATCGTTTGATGTTAATGGATTTTGAGTGACAATATCAAAAGCTTTTATTTCTTCTTTGTATATTGATTCAAAAAGTTGATCAATAAATTCTTTTCTTTTTAAATGTTGTAAACATTGATTTGTCCATGTATCGTACGGGTTTGGATTTTTAATTATCACATCATAAATAATAGTATCGGCAATAATGTTATTAGGATGATATATACTGCAACTATCTGTTTTAATGGTTGATGAAGAATCAGGTATATTCTTCCTGCCTGTTTTACATCCAAAAACACAAATCAGAATTATTGTTAAAAAGCAACTTACAAAAGTTTTCATATTTTGTATTATTTAAATGTTGTTTCTATCACAAATAGATAAAAAGAATTTGTTTGTAAACTAAATTCTATTGAAACGCAAGCGCATGCCATTTCCATTTTCCCCTACCTGACCTTTACAATATATAAGTTTACCATTCACAAATGTATGTGTTACATTTGATGTAAATGTATATCCTTCAAATGGTGACCATTTACATTTATATAATAGGTTATTCTTATTTATTTCAGTTGGCTTATTAAGATCAACTAACACAATATCAGCATAATAACCTTTTCTGATATATCCTCTTTTTTCAATCTGGAATATATCGGCAGGAGCATGACACATTTTTTCAACAATTTTTTCTAATGATATTTTTCCTTGATGATAAAATTCTAGCATAACCTGAAGCGAATGTTGAACAAGTGGCCCGCCGGAAGGAGCATTGAAATACATATTATTTTTTTCATCGAGAGTGTGCGGAGCATGATCTGTTGCAATAACGTCAATCTTATTATTGAGCAATCCGCTAAACAATTTATGCTTATCTTCCTTATTTTTAATAGCAGGGTTCCATTTTATTTTTGTTCCTAAACGATCATAATCAGTGTCATCAAACCAAAGATGATGTACGCAAACTTCGGCGGTTATTTTTTTTTCTTTTAAAGGTTTTGAGTTGTCAAGCAAATCAAGCTCTCTCCCGGTGGATAAATGAAGAATATGTAAACGGGAATTATATGTAGAAGCTAACTCTATTGCCAGGGAAGATGATTTTATACAAGCTTCGCGTGACCTGATTAAAGGATGATACTTCATTGGAATATTATCGCCAAATTGTTTTCTGTATTTAGCTGAATTGTACTGTATAATATCTTCATCTTCACAGTGAACAGCAATTAAAGCTTTTGATTGGGAAAAGATATTTTTCAGGGTTTCCGGGTCATCTACCAACATGTTTCCTGTTGATGATCCCATAAATATTTTAATCCCGCAAACTGATGTAAGATCTGTTTTTAAAATTTCTTCAAGATTATTATTTGTTGTCCCAATATAAAAAGAATAATTCGTATATGACTTTTGTGAAGCAATTTTATACTTTTCTTCAAGTAATTTCTGTGTTACAGTTTGTGGAACAGTATTTGGCATTTCCATAAATGCAGTTATACCACCAGCAACTGCTGCTTTTGATTCTGATTCAATATCCCCTTTATGTACAAGTCCGGGTTCCCTGAAATGAACCTGGTCATCAATAATACCAGGCAGTAAAACTTTATTATTGGCATCAATTATTTCAGAAAATTCATAAGATTGTGGAATATCAACTCCACTTTCGATAATATCCTTGATAAATTCATTTTCAATAACTATGCTACCTTCAAGTTTTTTCCCTTCATTAACAATAGTAGCATTTTTAATTAATTTTAGGTTAACCATTATGAACTGGTTTATATTTCTTGAATAGGCTGCTTAGTTTCATGCTTATCACTCCCCATAAAGCTTCATTAAAAATTCCACCGGTCATTTTTGATGATCCTTCTTTTCTGTCAGTAAAAATAATTGGTATCTCTTTAATAGTAAACCCCATTTTCCAGGCAATAAATTTCATTTCTATCTGAAACGCATATCCTTTAAACCTTATTTTATCAAGATTTATTGACTCTAATACTTTTCGATTATAACATACAAATCCGGCAGTAGTATCACTAATTCTCATTCCAGTAATGAATCGAACATATTTTGAAGCAAAGTATGATATTAGTACCCTTCCCATTGGCCAATTTACAACATTAACTCCTGATTTATACCGTGATCCGATAGTTAGATCTGTTCCATTTTGACAAGACTGGTATAATTTCAATAAATCATCGGGGTTATGTGAAAAATCTGCATCCATTTCAAAAATATACTTAAAATTTCCATCTAATGCCCACTTAAATCCCCGAATATATGCAGTTCCAAGACCCAGTTTTCCGGTGCGTTGAATCAAATACAAATTCTCTTTAAATTCATCTTTCTGTAGGTCTTTAACAACGTTGGCGGTACCATCAGGAGAACCATCATCAATAATTAAAACATCAAAAGGTCTAGGAAGTGAAAAAACATGCCGGATGATTTTCTCGACATTCTCTTTTTCATTATAAGTTGGTATGATTACTAATGATTCACTCACTTGGTTTTTATTTTAATTTGATACGAATATAAATATTATAATTTATCTAATTCAAAACTCTATGAGTTTTTCTATACTTTTGCATCAGTGTATGTCTAATATTTGCATGTGATTTTCCTGATCAAATAAGGGTTTTAAAATTTTTTCAAAAAATAGGAAGAAAAAATGTAAAAAAGTTTTTTTAGTTTCATTTTTAGTTTTACATTTGCAGCCGCTTTTGAAAAAAACAACAGAAAAAACGTTCTTTAAAATGATGATAAATACTAGCAAAATTTACTAAATGTTATGTAATTTTGCGAAGTAATTTGGTTCTTTGAAAATAATGAAGAGACAAGGAAGGTTTAGCGGATACATTTAGGTCAATTTCTAAATGAGTAATGAATCTTGAGCAATATTAAAATTCTTAATTACAACGAAGAGTTTGATCCTGGCTCAG
>CAZWGG010000600.1:0-3761 GCA_964633305.1 uncultured Bacteroidales bacterium | reverse complement strand
ATCCTGGAATTTATCCCTGCAAGATTTTTCCCGTATAAGAGAGATATAAAAATACTTGTATTCTTTGATCTTGCATTGCATTAGCTTCGCCTATCGAACCGTCGCGATTTTTTTCGGCAACACTCTTCTTGGCATCGTTGATAGCCTTGGCTGCTGCTTCTTTTCCCAAAGCTTCAATATACCCCGACTCATCGTTTATATCCGTAACATTAACGTTGATCAGTTTTAGTCCGACTTTTTTCAATTCGGCTTCTACATTACGTGAAACTGCATCGAGGAATAGATCGCGGTTGATGTTAATTTCTTCTATATCCATTGTGGCAACAACTAAACGCAACTGACCGAATATTATATCTTTTGCTAAATTACTGATATCTTGTTGAGCAAGCCCAAGTAACCTTTCGGCAGCATTGCTCATGACCCCGGGTTCGGTTGTTATACCTACTGTAAATATCGAGGGCACATCAACCCTGATATTTTGTTTACTAAGGGCATTTTTAAGGTTAATTTCAATAGAAATAGGGGTTAAATCCAGAAATTCATAAGCCTGGATTACCGGCCATATAAATGCAGCGCCACCATGAATACATCTTGATGAACGCATCTCAGCTTCCAAACCTTTTCCAACTTTACCATAAATAACCAGAATACGATCGGAAGGACATCGTTTGTAACGCCTGAGGAAAGTAACAATTAAGATAAATATAAACAGGATCGCCAGAGTGACCACTAATACCAAATATTGTTCCATTATAGTTAAGATTTATTGATTTTTACAAGTAATACCTCATTATTTACAACATCAACTACTTCAATAACAGCACCTGTTTTAATTTCTTCTTCATCGTCAGTAATTGCATCTAGCGTTTGAAATCCCTGTACATTAACCTGTACTTTGCCTATGCCACTTCTTTTTGCAGGTATACGCAAATATACAGAGCCGACTTTTCCTTTAGCATTTTTTAAATTCAAGGTGCTGTCTTCAGTTAGTTTTCCTAAGTAATACATCAACGAAGCCATGATCAACATCATTAAAAAACCTGATGTTATTGAAATAGCCAATGTAAGTCCGATATTTTTACCTCCATGCAACATGGCAACACCGGTCCAGCCAAATATGGCAAAAAATCCGACCAGGTTTTTAATGCTCAGGAATTGGAACCCAATGCCATGGTCGTGATCAAAAGAAGCATCATGGTCGACAGTATCGGCAATATGCTCTATATCTCCGCCTATAAAGGTCATGATCAACTGTACAATGAAAATTATTGTAAATGGGATTGCAACCAGCCAATATAATTTTTCGGCATTTTGCATAGCGTTCCACCAGGTATCAAATGAGAATTCCATATGAATACATTTTAGCAGCTAAATTTATATATTTTTTTAACGATAGGAATAAAATATCATTAAAAAGATAGCAGATCATTGTTTGCCCTGCCGA
This sequence comes from uncultured Bacteroidales bacterium, assembly GCA_964633305.1. Classification (GTDB taxonomy): domain Bacteria; phylum Bacteroidota; class Bacteroidia; order Bacteroidales; family UBA10428; genus CAZWGG01. The sequence continues at coordinate 2,317 of CAZWGG010000600.1, read as the reverse complement.
CAATTCTTAATTTAAACTACCAAATTTTTATTAGTTCATATTAGCGGGAATTATCATCGCAAAGCTACTTTTTTCGTATTCCCCCTTTTTTACTGAATTGAAAAAAACTAACAGTTTAATTGTCATCAATGTTTATTCACAGATCCCTAACCTCCACCTGTTTCAAACCTTTATTTGTATTTACAACCTGTACATACAGGTACGAGATATGGACAGGATTCATTGAGTTTTTTCCAGATTTTAATTGATCACAAAATAAAATTGTTCGCTCTTTAAAGAATTCGCGATGGATTTCCACTCCATTATATAATTCCTGCTTATCGGCATAACTGCATGTACCGGAAATTGATACTTCAATTCTTCAATGGAAGGTAGGCAGGAGAATTTAATGTGCTACCAATGAATAATATCCATTACTACAAGATTTAGTCAAATTTAAAGCCTTCATTTTATTAATTCTGAAATACCAGTTCTTTCAAACGAATGCAAATTAATTCAAATCATTCGGTTACCCTTTGAATTATTGTAATTACAAAATATTGATGTTTAACTAGATATGAACCAGGGTTCGAACAGCAGAGATGAAATCAGAGTGAGAGTGAGAAAATATATCTCTCATACCTCACTCTCATCCTCACTGCCAACTAAAAAGGAATCTTTTTCTGAAAAGTAAATATTATCAGTATAAATTGTTGATTAGTATTTATTTAAGGGCACCAAGTATCCAAGTGAAAACGACAAAAATGTATTCACAGGATAATTAATACTTTCATTCTGCGATGTTGGAATATTAACTGAATATCCCAGTTCCAGGTCAAAGTCCCCGATATCAATAGAAACAGGCAGGTAAAGCTGTGTGTTTAACAATCCATAATCATCACCTACAGTTATTGATGACTGGGAACCTGGCGTATTATCGTTCAAATTTCCGGTATTTTCATATTCAACTGCTTCGGAACCTATGAAAAATGATACTTCCGGCTCTAACCGAATTTTATTATACTTCCCGAACCGTGCAACCGAAATATGAGAAAAAACACTTGGAGTAACGTTCATCCCAAATTCTTTTCCAAATAAAAAATTAAATGAGAACCGGCCCCCAATCCATTTATTTCTTAGAGACAGACTTGTGCCCAGACTATTAGCAAAGTTATATTCAGTCTCCGCATTACTGTTATAAAAATACCTATTGTATGATGACCTAAGAGCTATACTCTTTTTCTGGTTTAATGATTTATTGATCCCTGCTGTAACAATTGTTGTACTGTAACCCGGATCGAACTGGCTGTGCCATAAACCAGATGTGCCAATAAAAAATCCTTTTGAATGAAAGAAAAAAACATTTCCACTTATGCTATACATATTATCGCCAATCTCTCTTCCGGCATAAAACGTTCTGCTGCTACCGCTGATCCCACTATATAAATAACAAAATAAGGAGGGGGAATTTATAAAATTCATCATTTCTTTGTCATTCCCCAATACTTCATTTAATAGTGAATCCAGTCTGTCGGTTTGTGACCATACTGTAAATACACATGTTAACAACAAAATATGAATAACAACCGGTTTCATTTCTTACCTGTTTAAATTTATATTTTCACATATTTTACTAAGGAAAGTGGCCAGAAAATACCTGATGACATCTCCTGACCTTCTTTCATATGATAATTTGTTGATTTTATTATCGACCATGTATACCTGTCCTTGTCTGGGTATTTGCCCTGTTTTGTTTCATTAGCTGCTTTTGTTCTTCTGACGCAGCATTGCAGAATTCATTCCTTTGCTGCCTGCGAAATTCCTGATTTTCTCTCATCATGGCCCGCTGTTGTTCGGTAAGAGAAGCCCTGAAAGCCTTTCGCTTCTCATTCCTTGTCATTTCCCTGTTTTCAAGGATTTCTTTCTGTTCCTTAGTAAGAGTTGCACGAAATCTTTCCCTGTTTTGCTGATTCACGGCATTTTGTTCTTTTACAGCGATTTGTTCTTTCATTGCAGTTTGCTCTCTAATTTGGTTTTGTTGTTTCACCTGAGCCTGCTCTTTTACTGCATTTTGTTTCATCACGGTATTCTTTTCCTGTTTCTTAAGTTCAGAATCCGTAGTAGTTTCCTGTGCAAAAGAAAGTCCTGCAAAGAGTGACAATACTATTGCACTTCCAATAATTTTTTTAATTAAACTTTTCATGACAAATAATTTTAATTTAACAATCATTTGAAGCTTTTTTATTTTAAAAATTATTTTTTTGCTTCATGTTTACCTGTATACCGCAAGAGATTTATTTCACCCAACATTATTTCAGTATTTTTTTTAAAAATATTC
>CAZWGG010000599.1:0-3767 GCA_964633305.1 uncultured Bacteroidales bacterium | reverse complement strand
TACAATTCATCCATTAGTTTATTAAGATTAAACAAAGAGTCGTGTTTTTGGATGATTCCTGCTTCAATTTTTGAGATTTCAACAATATCATTGATGATATTTAACAAGTTAAAACATTGATTGTTTATAACCTGGATGTATTGTTTTTGTTCTTTTTCTGTTATATCCGGCCCAAGCAGCAACTGGCTAAACCCCATAATTCCGTTCATTGGTGTCCTAATTTCGTGTGACATGTTTTGAAGGAATGCAGTTTTTAATTTATTACTTTCTTCTGCTTTAGTTTTAGCATCCTTCAATTCTGCTTCATATTGTTTTCTTTGGGTAATGTCCTGTACAACACCTACCATTCGTAAGGGCAGGTTTGTTGCATCTGTAAAAAGTCTGCACCGAACTAGTACGTATTTTATAGAAGTATCGGGCAAAACAATTCTATGATCTGTCTCAAATAAAATCTTATTTTTAATAGTATTTTCTATCCCCTTTTTAATTCTTTCTTTATCATCCGGGTGAACAGCATTTATATACGATTCTTTATCTGGAAAGAAATCATCTTTTGATCTGCCAAAAATTCGGTATGTTTCTTCTGACCATTGAATAGCGCCTGTCCGAAGGTCAACTTCCCAACTTCCAACATTTCCAATCTGTTGTGCCAGGCGAAGTCTGGCCTCACTTTCCCGCAATGCTTCTTCCGCTTTTTTTCTATCTGTAATATCTTCAAATGTTCCGTCAAAATATAATGGGTTTCCATTTTCATCAAATATTGCCTTGGCACTTTCACGGATATATATTGTTGTGCCATCTCTTCGTATCCATTCATTTTCAAGGCCTTTAACAACCCCTTCTTTCTCTAATCTTTTTTTTAAATCGTCTCTTGAATAAGTTGGCTCAAAATCTGAATTTTCTATAATTTTTTTAGCGAGTTCTTCAAAAGAATTATATCCAAGCATTCTAACTGCAGTGGGATTTGCCATTAAAACCTTACCGTCCGGGGTAGTTCGATAAATTCCAATTGTAGCATTTTCATATAAACTGCGAAATCTTTCTTCACTTTCACGTAATGATTCCTTTGTTTGTCTAACCGATTCTTCAATTATTTTGCGGTCGGTTATATCTCGGGAAATCCCTAAAACGCCCATTATATTGCCATGCATATCCCTAAATGGCATTTTTGTTGTTGAAACCCATGTTTCATGACCATCAGGCCATGTTTCTTTTTCCTCTATACCAACAAGAAAACTGCCTGTCCGGATCATTTTTTGTTCATCATTGAAAGCTTTTTCAGCATGTTCTTCAGAAAAAAAATCGAAATCATCTTTTCCTATTGCTTGATCTGGGTTTTTTAACCCAAACCATTTTGCCTGTGACTTATTAATTCGAATGAACTTACTGTTTCTGTCTTTAAAATATATATGATCGGGCGTTGTGTCCATCAATACTTTCATTAAGTATTGCTCTTTAATAAGTTCTTCTTCTACGCGTTTGCGTTCAGTAATTTCCAATATAATTCCATCCCAAATAATATCGCCATTTGGCAGGAGTTCAGGGGATGATATATAGTCGTACCAACGTACTTTTCCATCAATTATATGGCGTAATTCTTCTCTCCATGAGTTAAGTATTCTGGCAGATTTCTTCAATGAACTGAAAAACCGTTCTTGATCATCCTGATGTATGAGATTAATAAGAAGTTTATAGTCAAAAAGCAAGTCTTCGGGTTTGATATTAAAAAGTTTAACTGAGGAATGGCTTACATACTTAAAAGAGTAGCTTTTATTCTTATGCATAACAAATTGGTAAACCATCCCAGGTATATTGGTTTCCAATCTTTGGTATTTTTCTGTTATTTCCTTTATTCTTTTTTCAAGCCTATCTTTATATGAATCCATATTGTAATAGTTTGATAGAATAAAATTCGTAATGATAAAAAGTGAATTTTAAAAAAGACTAAAAATATTTATTGTTTTACTTTTATGCTTTAAAGTTATAAAATATAAATAGTTAAGGTATTTATTTTTAAAGAATTTGCAAAATATTCTTTCTTTTTCTTATAAAAGTATTATAATTCCTCTTTTATACATATGTACATAAAGTTTAATGTTATCTTATTTTTATGGTATTTCAAAGTATTGTTAATATATTTTTCATAGAATTAATTGATCTTGTGCTTAATTTATTTATTTTGCAATAATTTGAAAATCTGTGTTTTTTCAAATGGTAAAATTCCCGTTTTATAAGCAGTTTGATGCCATGGATTGCGGTCCAAGTTGTTTGAGGATGATTGCAAAATTCCATGGCAAGAATTATTCCCTAGAATATCTCAGGGAGAAAAGTTATTTGACACGTGAAGGTGTTTCTATGCTTGGTATAAGCGAAGCAGCAGAATCAATTGGGATGCATTCAATTGGTGCCAGGATTAGTTTTAACCAACTATTAAACGATGTACCTTTTCCATGCATTGTACATTGGCACCAGAATCACTTTATAGTGGTTTATAAAATAAAAAAAGATACTGTCTATATTGCTGATCCGGGCGTTGGCTTAATCAAATTATCGATTGATGAATTTAAGAAAGGTTGGATAAGTACAGTAAAAGATCAGGATGAAAAAGGATTATGTATGTTACTTGAACCTACACCAGATTTTTATAAACAACAAGGTGAATATATTAATAAAGGTAATTTCAAGTTCTTGTTTACCTATTTAAAACCCTATAGTAGTTTAATTACTCAATTGGCTATGGGTGTTATATTGAGTAGTATGTTACAAATATTGTTTCCATTCTTTTTCCCAAGAATGGAGTTTACCGAGTCCAAAGACGATTTCAGTAACACGTTCCATAAACTTGGCAGAGTTTTTGATAAAGTAGTTCTTTTGGGTTTTGAATTGATTGGTTTTGGGCAACGAATCGGAATTAATTATTGCCCAACGAAGTTTATCAACACCAAAGTCCACATCATTGTATTTAAATAAGTCAGCATAAAGGTGGTGATAACTCAATTTGTCTGGTACTATCGGGATACAACCACACATTACCGATTCAACCATTGCTATACCGAAAGTCTCTTGCAAAGCGCAGGTGTAAGATATCTTGGCACGATTGAGCAGATCATAGTAGTTTGCTTTATTCGTCCAAACATCTTTGGTCTTGATAAATTTCCAGTCAGGAAATTCTGGCTTTAATTCTTTGGCAATATTGTCAAATATTTCGGGGCGTTTTTCCGGATTAAGTCGGTGGGGAAAAACAACGATGTTCTCTTTCTGGACATTGGGAATGACAAACTCTTCTGGTTTAAAAGGATAACCTACCACCCAACACTTATGTAGCGGGAAATTTCGGGTTTCCAAGAGAAGTTCAGCATGATATTGGGAGTTAGCCAGAATAAAATCTACCATTCTAAACCAAGCATTCTCCAGTGGAGCAGCCCATTCTTCCATGCCCATTTGGTGGAGAAAATCATTTGGATCCCAAGTGCCAGCATGGGCTATGCCCGCAATTTTAAAGTCAATATGCAAAGCATCCCGGATATATGCCAACATTTCAATTCCGGGAAACCAGATGTCGTTCAAAAGTATAACATCACCGTGATGGATTTGGCCTTGTTCTAACATCACCATCAGTTGTTGCAATTGGGAAGCTTTGTAATAGTTAGTGCCAATCACATCCAAAAAAGAACCCTCTCGGATAGTGTTGGTTAAAGGAGTCACCCAATTCAAATGAGTGAACTCAACTCCAAGGCGCTTTAATTCAGCGGGTATCCAGCGATCCC
>CAZWGG010000598.1:1550-3776 GCA_964633305.1 uncultured Bacteroidales bacterium | reverse complement strand
TTACTGCTGTCCTGGAAGAACTGGTACAATTATTATATGTTGCATTTACATAATACGTTTTGCCGCTGCTTAAAGATGGCGTTGTATAGCTTGTTCCTGTTTGTAAGGGTGATCCGCCTGTAGATGCCGAATACCATTTCACCGACCCTGCCGAAGGGGTTGCATTTAAAGTCACAGTTCCTGTACCACATCTCGATGCAGGTGTTGTGTTGGTTATAGTGGGTATAGTTTTGATCGTGGCAGTTACGCTTCTTCCACCGCTGTAACATCCGTTTTTATATGATTTTACCGTGTAGGTTGTGGTTGTGCTTATGCTGGGCGAATAAGTTTCACCGGTAGCTTTTAAGGTACTACCCTGGTACCAATTCATTGTTGAACCACTTGTTGGGCAAATGGCTGATAACGTTACGGTACCGCTACCGCAACGCAACTGGTTGGAACTTGTTGGAGTCGCGGGCACAGCTTTTATGCTGACGTAAACGCTTCTCGGACTGCTCCATAAACCGTCGCTGTTATTTCGCGCACGTATGTAATAATTTCCGTTTGAGGGGGCATCATAGGTAGATGAAGAGTTGGATGTACTGGTACCGTTTGAGTTTGTCCCCTGCCAGTAATAGGTAACCCCGCCTGGTGGGGCCGACCTGGTAAGCCTGGAATACCCGCAGTAGTTTGTTATAGAAGGCACCGGAGGGATACTGGGTACTTCGCCACCCGTGGACATGGTATTCATGGCCATATAAGTGTTTTCTGTTTCGGAACCTTTAACTTTCCAGGGTAAGAGTAAGATTAATATTGCAGTAACGAGGATTAACAATTGCCTTTTCATCTGTTTATTTTTTAATTTTTAATGGTCAGATGGAACTTACCATAATAAAATAATCATTGTCGTGTGTGATAATAATGATTATTTTATCATGGACGTTTCATTTATTTTTAATTTAGTTATTCTAAATAATGCAGAAGCCGTTTCAAAAGCCTAAAAAATTAATAATTTACATCATGTTTGTTTCCCTGTGCCTGCTTTGTGATACCCTGTGGTTCAACTGTTTAAATATTTAACCACAAAGCCCACAGGGAATACTCACGGGACACAGAAAGACTTTTGAGATAGTCTCCGGGTTTTTTTATTACGGCCCTTTAATGATCATATCAACAATAAAAGGCGCGGTTTCCGGGATAATATACTTTCCCAGGTAAAACACGGGTATGCCGTTTACCAGCGTAACCGAATGGTCCGAAAAAATAGCAGGGGTGTAGGTGTATTCCCTGTAAAAAATATCATTCAGGCCGACATCGCTCCCGATGGTAATGATAAGCCGTGACGAATCTATGGTTACCAGGGGGTTCAGGTCGATGTACACGCCGGTATAATACGTAACCGAATCGGCCTTTTCGCCGGTTTCCCGGAAATTAACCCGGTAGGTCCAGTCATTATCCTGGGAAAACATGGCATATCCCTGCATTAAAATGGTCACCAGGACAAAAAATCTTTTCATTTGGTTAAATTTCATTTTTGTAATTTTGGTTTTATTCTATTTTTATATTTTGTTTTTCACTTTTTTATTTTTCCAAAAAATGGTAACAGGTGCAGTGGTTTCTCTTTTAAGCATGCAGTTTACATATATTTTCATACTGCTTCTGCCATAAGGGATAACAACATTGTATCACTCTTTTAAGCTTATACTTTCCGGTTAACTGGCATAAGTATGTGTATTACTAAACCATGGGCAGTACTGTTGTTTTCTTTCCCGGTAACCTGCCAGGTTACTAAACAAAGCTCGTAAACATACGTTGATGGATTGAAAAGAAAAGGGTATCGCGGGTAACAGGTGTTTGTCATTCATAGGGTTTGGTTGTTACATGTTTTTATAAATTTATTACTAACATTTTAGGCGCTTGGTCTGTTGTATATGATGTCACATTTTAAAAAGAAATAGTTTTAGTTATTAATTTGCACTAAATGTATGTGAAGATTTCAAAAAATGCAAATTAAAAATGATAAACGCTAAAGAAATTATGACCAATGCAAACAAATATTTGATGAAGGGGAAAACAGGGATGATAGTTGGTGGTTTGATAATTTGTTAGTACCTGGTTAGGTAGTTTGCCCCAACAAAGCATAGTATGTCCGACTAACCAGCACATCATAAAAGCAAAGAACTGGGTGGAGTTTTCACGACTTAGGTGTTGCTTAGTCAATGTCATTAAGTTACGGATTGAAGAACA
>CAZWGG010000598.1:0-1540 GCA_964633305.1 uncultured Bacteroidales bacterium | reverse complement strand
CGATTTCAGATTTTTGAAGTAGCTAATAATCAAATCACAAATCTTAAATCGTTAACTTAGGCGAAGCCTAGGGTGTCAAAAAAGCCAAATATTCAAAATTTTTATGTCCCCACTTTTAACCTTATTATTCAGCCTCCGGCTGTAATCAAAAACATAGACACTAATTTCACTAATAAATAATACTAGCCCGAATAATGCAGGTTAGATTTTTTTCTAACAAAAAAGTATGGTATATTTGCATTTATTACAACTAAAGTGTTTAATACACAACGAAATGACTTTTAAAAGAAAATTAGCAGAACAACGTAAAAAGCAAAATCTTTCACAGGAAGAACTTGCTAAAATGGTTGGTATACATGCAAATGTATTGGGAAGATACGAAAGGGATTTGGCAAATCCATCAATTGAGACTGCAACTAAATTGGCAGAAGCCTTGGAAGTCTCTCTTGACTATTTAGTTGGTAAAACAGATTTGGAAATGGACAAATCTGTCAGGGATAAAATTTTAACTATCCAATAACTGCCAGAAGATGAAAGAAAGCATATCGTGTTTACTTTAGATGCACTTTTGAGAGATGCAAAAACACATTCAGTATGTGGTATTAATCAGTAAAATTAAAAAACATGATACGAACAATAGTAAAAACAAATAACAATACCCTGTCATTCTCCATACCTGACAAGTATATTGGGAAAGAACTGGAAGTAATTGCTTTTACAAGGGACGAAGGTTTCGAGGAAAGCAACACAAAAAAGAAAGTATCATTTACAGTATTGCATACAGACATAAAAAATTATAAGTTCAGCAGGGATGAAGCAAACGAACGGTAAAAATTTTCTGGACACAAATATTATTATCTATGCCCATTCTGACGTGGAATCGGGAAAGCAAAAAATTGCACAGGAGATTATTTCTGAAAAGGTTACAATTATAAGCACACAAGTTTTACAGAAAGCAGCCAATACATTGACAAGGAAGTTTAAACATACCTGGAAAGAAGTATCCAAAGTCGTTGATGAAGCAGCAACAAACAACATACTGCATACGAATACAAATGACACAATTCTTTCAGCTTGTACTATCTCCGAAAAATACAATTATCCGTTTTATGACAGCCTTATTATTGCCGCTGCTCTTGAAAACAATTGTAATACCCTGTATTCGGAAGACTTACACCACGAGCAGCTTATTGAAAATACCCTCACCATTGTAAACCATTTTATATAATGACAACTATTCAAATTTACTAACTCTCACTATTTTAGTAAAAATTCCCAGAATACTCAGCTACTATTAGAAAAAATAAATGTAATTTTTTTATTTTTAAAAATTATTTTTTGTAGAAAACATTAATACCTGGCAGGCTCAGGGTAACTGACAAGCTGTTTTGTTGAGCCAGTCTTTTGGTAAAAATAGTCAGTGAGTTCAAACTAACTGTTGAGGCTATTTAGTGTCCGTCTATAAAGTCCGCATACTTCGTTGCGTTTGTCCTCAAACAGGTCATTTACGTTTAGTAAACTCCCTGTTTTCAGACTGCAC
>CAZWGG010000597.1:0-3819 GCA_964633305.1 uncultured Bacteroidales bacterium | reverse complement strand
ATTTTCTAATCAATTTGCTTTAATTATGTTCTCAATATAATTTTATCGTAAGATTATCGTAGGATAAACGTAAGTTAATCGTAAGATATACGTAAAATAAATGATGTATTAACGTGTTATATTTAAATTAAGTTTATATATTTACGGGTACTTAACTATAAAAAAATCAAAAATGTTATGGCAAGCAGTAAAAACAACGTATTGCTGCAAGGGTTATCAGGAAGCCTGAATAAACGGATAGTATTTAAAAAATACGGTGATATTACCGTTATATCAGCTTACCCTGACATGAGCAAAGTGAAAAAAACAGGAAAACAAAAAAAAGAAAACAGCAGGTTTAGGGAAGCCATGGCTTATGCACGCGAACAAATGGCTGATCCTGCATCAAAAGCAGGGTATAAAGCCAAAACAAAGGGACTGCAAAAACCCCATAATACAGCCATTGCTGATTTTTATCATCCACCGGAAATCAGGGAGATAAATACAATATCCTGTAATAGAAGAAAAGGGGAACCGGTCATTGTCCATGCCATGGATGACTTCAAGGTTGTAAAAGTAACTGTTGCTATCAGGGACAATAATGGTGAAACACTTGAATCAGGTGAGGCAGTGGAAAAAGGTTCATGGAAATGGGAATACAGGCTGAAAAATGATTATACACGGGACATTAAGTTAAAGATTTTTGCCCGTGCCTGGGATAAACCGGGCAATATTGCAGAAATAGAGATTGACTTTAATCCCGGTTCTACCAGGGGTCGATTAACATGAAAGGAACAGCTTAGCTGTCGCTCTTTCGGATTTGCAATCAGGGTTGTACGAAACACTCTTAAATTGCCTATATTCAAATAATGTGATTAATATTGTTCTATATTGATCTTGTTAAATTATTGAAAATAACTATTATAAAGATTTGCGGCAGAGCTGCGATATCTTTGTAGGTATTTATGGCATTGAAGGCGCTATTGGGATATTTTCCTGAAAGCCATTGGTTTATCAAAAAATAATGCAGACAATTGACATAGGTCATTGCATATTATGACCAATTTTATTATTTTTAAATAACAATAATTCTTATGCATAAGATAAAAGATAGTACTGATTTAGTAATATCATCTAAACCTATGTATTAGGGTGACTATGCAGATAATTACTTTATTGTTGCAGATAGATTTGAACAAATCTTTCATCAGTTGGTTATTAATCAATGATAAATCAAACTAAAACCCTATTATATGGACAATAAGATTAAAAAATTCTTATCTGATATAAAACAGTCCATTGATTCAATTGAAAGTTATTTAGGAAAAAACCGTGATTTCAATACCTGTCTCAATAATAAAATGTTGAAACGTGCAATTGAGAGAGAATTTGAGATTAAAGGAGAAGCACTGAGCCGGATTAATAAAATTAATCCAGACATATCAATATCAGGCAAAAAGAGGATAATTAGTATAAGAAATAGAGTAATTCATGGAATTGTGCTATAATTGTGACCCGTGGGAAATTATTAAATAATAAGAAAGTGAAGTATGAAGACAAAATTTTGTTTATTGATTTCAATTATTTTAATGGGAAAAATTTTATATGCTAAAGAAATTACTACTGTTAAAGGACAAATAATAACTTATATTTATACCATTGATGTAAAGTTTTTAGTATATATTGATCCGTCGGATCATAAAATTATTAAAAGAACCCTTCAAAATAGAATTCATTATATAGATAATGCAGGTAATAGGATGAAGTTGAAGCCAAATCAGGCTGATGAAGTAAGGTTTAAATACCAAAATGAAGAATATAGATTAATTTCATTACCTAATGACTTTGGACTAATAAGTCCATTTTTCTCAAATCCCAGGATATTTCTATATTTAGTTAAAGACGGTAAATTAAAACTTTATGATTTTTACTATTTACAAAATACTAATGGAATGGGTGAAAGTACTGCACATAGGCTCTATCTTCAACTTGATAATAATGCGGTACGATACTTTCCTCATTTTATTTTTAAAATTGAATTAAAGAAATATTTAAATGATTGCCCAAGATTAATTGAAGAAATTGAGAAAGATAATGTTAACATGAAGGAATTGGACGAAATTGTTGATTTTTATAATACCAATTGTGGCAATTAATAGTCAGTATTTGATAGTGAGGTTCCCTTCCCAGAATCCAATTTTAGCTTTAAAAGATTCGGATGAATTAGAGCTGGTTTATGATAATGTATCTCATGAAATTGCCGCTAAAGCTTATTTTGATTGGTGGGAAAACAATAAACATAGTAATTTTAATGAGTTTAAAAATATTGACCCGTTAATGGAAACAGATTATAAATGGCATTAAAAAAAGCCAGGATTTAACAGCAAGTTATCCCTACAAAAATGTAAAACATGAATAATGAAAAAAAATCTTACAGTTTATAACCCATTCATATCTAATTTTAACTGGTTGAGATTTCCTTAAATTTAGTTTCGATCTTCTTGTATTTCTTCAAATTGTGGGCCCATTTTCTTAGTCTTTTGTTATTGTTGGTTCATTATGATATTTGCATCTTCAAAATGTAATAAACCAGTGACGGATAGAGAAACAAAATCAATGTTTTTATATATTTGTTTAGCTACAATTTTTGAAGACCACCTACTAAAATTATACTATAACATGAAAGAATTACTTGTAATATCAATAACAATTTTCTTGACCTCATGTACCAGTAAAACTGCTAATAATAAAGTATTTAATCAAGATACAAGTCATTATGTTGATAAAGCATATGCAGATCACACTTTTGATTCGACTGAGATAAATGGAATTGCTTCCCATGTTGATTCTCACAAAACAAAAGATTCTGTAATTATCGAGATGATTCAATTGGCTGATACTGATGAAAGACATTATTATCATAGTTTTACGGATTCTCAAAATAGAGAAGTTAAATTCTTTTCAGGGTATACAAAATATGACTGGTCATGAAAATAAATTTAAACCGGCAGTAACTAAAAAGGTTTTACTTGTGATTGCCGGAGCTATGTGGTGTTGTGTAGGAACCATGCTGGCTTTGATGGCGGTTCACTGGTTGTACGTATATGAAGGAAATCCCTGGTTTTTTGCTGTTCCCGGCTTTATTGCTGCATTGATCATTCATCATTTCGGGTTCCTGAAAATTGTAGATAAAAACCTAGGACGTATTTCGCAATTACCGGAAAGGCCATGTATTTTCTCATTCATTTCATGGAAAAGCTATCTTATTATCATTATCATGATTACCATAGGGGTCACCCTTCGCCATTCTTCTATACCAAAGCAATATCTTTCTGTAATATATTTAGGTATCGGTCTTGCATTATTTCTTTCAAGTATTAGGTATTTCAGAAAATTGAAATTATAAATCAAAAATATTTCTTAAATCGAGTATAAGTTGGAATGACTTATAGGAAATAAAAGTACCAAAAAGAGACTAATTAGAGTCTGTCTATAAAGTCCTCATACTTCGTTGCGTTTGCCCTCAAACAGGTCATTTACGTTTAGTAAACTCCTTGTTTTCGGACAGCACGCGCCTTGTCTGCGAACTTTATAAACGGACTCTAAATAGGGTTTTTGTATTTAAAATGGTCATAGAAAAATAAATGACATTATATAAAATAGATATAAAGGTAATTGTTTTTATTAGTTGCAACTCATGCAATTAACCCATAAAATATTTGTCCGTTAAAAATCAATATATAAATTAAAAAATATGAGAAGTTATTTAGTAGGAATTTTGATTCCAATCATTGCTTTTTTTACTTCGTGTGAAATACATAATTTCAATGACCCCGGCAG
>CAZWGG010000596.1:0-3833 GCA_964633305.1 uncultured Bacteroidales bacterium | reverse complement strand
CCTTGCTGCATTTCTTCCATTGGCTCTTTGGCAGGGCATAATAGGTGAATTTATGAAATACCTGCCTATCACGCTTATCATTGTATTATCCGCATCATTATTTGTTGCATTAGTTATTACACCTGTAGTATCGGCTACTTTTATTAACTTGAGAAACTTGAATGGCAATGATATACCTAATAAGAAAAGAGGTTTTATCATTGCATTCTTAATGATAGGTTCCGGATTACTATTATTATTAACCGGATGGAGGGTTTTCCCAAACTTGCTGATCATATTTGGAATAATTGGCGTACTTAATTTAGCTTATTTTCATAAAGCACAAGCACGTTTCCAGAATATATTTCTTGCATGGCTGGAAAAATTTTATGAAAAATTTCTAAGATATGCCCTTAGAAGAAAAAATCCTTTATGGTTTTTTATGGGAGCATTTGGTTTGTTGTTTTTCGCACTCTTTTTGATGGCAGTGAGACAACCTGAGGTGTTATTTTTTCCAAATAATGATCCGCAATATGTTAATGTAATTTGTGAATTACCTATAGGTACTGACATTAAGAAAACTGACTTATTTGTTAAAAAACTGGAAAATGATGTTACCGAATTTCTTGAACCCAATAAAGATATTGTTGAATCAATACTTACAACTGTTGGGAAAGGCGATCCGGAGGATTTTAGTTCAGGGCCACAACCACAAAAAGCCCTGATTACAATTAGTTTTGTTGATTATAATGAACGCAATGGGAAAAATACAGCTAAAATAATGCGTGATCTCACCAGCCAAATAGTCGGAAAGTATCCAGGTATTGAAATAGCGGTGACTAAGGATGAGAAGGGGCCCCCTACTGGGAAAGATATCAATATTGAAATTATAGGCCAGGATTTTGATAAACTTGTTTATCTTTCCGATTCGGCGATGGCTTTGATAAAAAGTAGGGAAATTGATGGTATCGAAGGGCTAAAGATGAATATCAGTACAGATAAACCTGAACTATTGGTTAAAATTGATCGTGATAAAGCACGCCGGTTTGGTTTATCTACTTTTCAAATAGCCAATGATCTGCGTACTGCACTATATGGTACAAATGCTACTGATTATAAAGTTGGTGAAGATGAGTACCCAATCATGATCAGGCTAAAAGATGAATACCGTTATAATTTGTCTGCCTTGGAAAATATGAAGATTGATTTTACCGACAACGGGGTAACAAACCATATTCCGCTTACAGCAGTGGCAGACTTTGATTATTCAAGTACTTTTAGTTCGGTTCGCCGAAAAGACCTTAAACGGGTTATTACCTTGTACTCAAATGTTATTGAAGGATATAACCCAACCAAGGTAAACCAGCAAATTAAAGATGTTTTAGCCAAATTTAATATGCCGCCCGGATACAAATACGAATTCACCGGAGAACAGCAAGAGCAGGACGAATCATTTAATTTCCTTATGAGAGCATTGGCAATTGCAGTAGCATTAATCTTCCTTATTCTTGTAACCCAGTTTAACTCGGTAATACGTACATTGATCATTCTTTTAAGTGTACTTTTCAGCACTATAGGAGTATTCGGAGGTATTGCAACTTTTAAAATGCCATTCGTTATTATCATGACAGGTATAGGTATAATATCACTTGCCGGTATTGTAGTGAATAATGCTATTGTGTTAATTGATTATACGGAATTATTAAGGGCCAGAAAAAGAAAAGAGCTTGGATTAGATGAAAATGCGGTATTACCTTTAGATGTAGCAACCGAATGTTTGGTTACAGCAGGAAAAACACGTTTAAGGCCGGTATTGTTAACAGCCATTACCACTCTTTTGGGACTTGTCCCTATGGCCATTGGAATGAACTTTGATTTTGAAAGCTTTTTGAAAAGCTGGAATCCTAATTTCTTTATTGGTGGTGACCAGGCAGCATTCTGGGGGCCTCTTGCATGGACAATTATATTTGGACTAACATTTTCAACATTCCTCACATTAATTATTGTTCCGGTTATGTATAGATTAACTTCGTTAGTTCAGGTAAGATGGCTGAGATTGTTGGGAGTATTTAAAAAAAGAAATAATAAACTTAATCAAAACAACCGTAACCAAATTCAAAGCACACATTAAGTCTCGTAAAATGATAAAATCTAACTTATAAATGGCTCAATCGCTAAAGGAAAGATTTTATAGCTTAATAAAAATTTAGCATAATACAAGAAAAGCGGAAGTCTTGTTTACTTCCGCTTTTCTGTTTTATATTAGTAAGAAGGCAATCTAGCAGTAATCAATAAAATTTCATTTTTATGAAATTAGAAGTCTCAGGTACATTATATGTGGTTTGCGGGGCGACCAGTGGTTTTGGATTGGCGATTGCAAATCAATTAATAAATGAAGGGGCTAATATTATTGCTATAGCCAGGGGGCGTGAAAAACTTGAGAGATTAAAAGCCAAAAATCCCAAAAAAATTGAAATAATTCAGGGCGATATTACAAAATCGCCAACCATACTGGATGTGAAAAATAAGGTGAAAAACAAAAAACTTTGTGGATTAGTTATTAATGCTGGTGGGCCTCCGGTTATGTCTTTTGCTGAATCGAAACTTGAAGACTGAAACAATGTATATCATCAAATCTTGAGATGGAAAGTGGAATTAACAAAAGCATTCCTTCAAAAAATGCTTAATCAGAAATATGGGAGGTTTCTTTACAAAACACAATATGCAAGTAATGCCGGTTTATAGAACTACCTGCGTTATAATTCTACTTTTAGGGTGTTTATAAAAAATTGGTAATATACATTTATTAAAATTATCAATTAAGAAATAAACTGTATCAAAGGTATGGGCTGAGTTTTTATCTTACCAATAATTTTTTTATCGGACTTAACCTTAAAACCCACCTTGAAGTAGCAGATTTCCTTGATTTTAGAATAGGATACTCATTCAAATAAGAATATAGTTAGGCCGAAGCCTAATAAAACCTCCGACTCCTGACTTACTATAATGCTTTTTAAACTAATTCTTTTCAAAAAGCCATACTTACTCCGGAAGCTGTTGTTTAAATGCATTGTATTCATTTATAAACAAGTCCCCTTCCGGGCTTTCCAATTCCTCCCAAACTTTATTTATAGCTTCAATCCGGTTTCCCGGATCAGGGTGGGTACTTAAGAATTCCGGCACACGGCCTCCTTGTTCAGATTCATTCATTTTTTCAAAAAAACCAGATATACCTTTTGGATGATAGGGTGTGTCAGACGTATACCTTACTGCATATTCATCTGCCTCGTACTCTTGTTCGCGGCTAAAAGCCAGCGACCCAAGACCTTTGGCCAAACTTCCGGCTATTTGTTCCAGTTTTGTAGTATCACTTCCAAAAACAACAGCAAGCACTGCGTCAATGGTATAGGCAACTTCAATTTTCCTTGCTGTATGCCTTCTGTCAACATGGGCAATTTCATGTGCCATCACTCCAGCCAATTGTGCCCCATTATCAAGATATTTCATTAATCCTGTATAAAAATAGAGATATCCTCCAGGAGCAGCAAAGGCATTTAAAACATCTTCATCAATAATCCTTATTTGGTATTCAAATTCATCTCCTCGTTGTAAATCCTCAGAAACAAGTATTTCATCCATCATATCATTAAGAAACGTATATGCTTCAGGGAAAGAATCTGCAGTAACAACTACATAATCATCCGGGCTATTTAAGATAAGACTGTCCAACTGCCTTCCAAGTTCAATTTCCTGTTCTGTTGAAATTAACCCTGAACTTTCTTTTTCACATTGAACAAAAAATAAAACAGATGTTAATATACCTATCAGTTCAATAGTTATTTTTTTCATTTATA
>CAZWGG010000595.1:0-3840 GCA_964633305.1 uncultured Bacteroidales bacterium | reverse complement strand
ATCCTCCCATGTATCGGGTATTTTTTTCAGAAAATCAATTACATAACCAGGCTGTTTGGCCATACCTTCGGGTGTTTCTGCATAATGCTGAATGCCCGATTGAAATAATACCGATAATGCCAGTTCAAAAGCATTACTTGTCATACGGTTGATATTAGGGATTTCTGAAAAACACATAGGCGTGAAATCCATAGGGCCAACAGCATTCCTGGTAAATGGCAAAATGGTGCAATGTGTAGGTGCGCTGTCAGCATTCATTTGTTCAAAAGTAACAAATTCAAAACCCCGTACCGATTCCATGGTAACCAGGTTTGGATATGTTCGTTCCCAGCCCCTGGGTATCGTAGTACCATGACAATTCACCAGAAGCTTATAATGAGCGGCATCAGCAATTAAATCTAAATAATACTTAATCATTGACTGCCCGTCCCCACCCCAGAAATCAACTTTTATTCCCTTTATTCCCATTTGGCTTATGCGCGCCATTTCCCGGTGACGAAGTGCGGGGATTAACATTTTGTCACGGGGAGTATAAGGTGTTGTGTTCCAATTCCCTGCTGCGTTATACCAAAGTAATAATCCCACTTCTTTTGAAGCGGCATAGTCAACCAGTTCTTGCATTTTTTCGTAGCCTATACGCTGGTCCCAGCCTACATCTACAAGGCAATATTCCCAACCCATATCGGCAGCCAGGTCAATAAATTTCTTTTGAACATCAAATACTACCGAACTATCTTTTAACAAGGCCCAACTCCATGATGCCTTTCCAGGTTGTATAAAATCCTTGTTTTTTACAACAGAAGGAGTAGCCATATCTGTTATAAGCGTAGTTTCAACAATATTTTTTAATGTACCTAAAATAATAACCCGCCATGGGGTTTTCCATGGTAATGAAGACTGAGGCCGTACTGCCTCATTCTCACCTGTCCTCTCCCCACTTTGGGGAAAAGCTATAAAGTATTCTCCACCTGGTGAGTGTTGAGAAAGACGTGATCCGCAATAGGTGGTTACCAAACCCGATTCTGAAACGAGAATCCAGCAATCTTTATATTTATACAAAGCCGGAAACGACCAACCGGCTTCGTCAGGCGACGATGTGCCAACATCAATAGACTGGTAATAATGTTCTTCGTAACTTGGCTGGGATTTTTGCCACCCGGTTTGCGCATTTCTATGCGGATGGAGCCATGCTTTTGTTCCTTTATAAAACCTGAAAGAAGTTTTTTCTTCATAAATATACTTCTCTTCCTTTGTTAATCCGGGAAACCTGTAACAAAATGCTATTCCATCGTTTGTAACCTGGAAAATGATCTCAAGCTTCGCGGAGTTCCCATTCTCAAAAAAAACCGAACGCTTATTAGCTTTATAGTAACAATTCTTTCTTTTACCAGAAAAAAGATCATACTGGTTTTCTATAGTTGCGGATTCACTTACTTTCACTATTCGTAAACCTTTGGAGAAATCCCCGTCATTTCTTACCAATCCTAACTTTGAAGGCCTAATAATATTCATATCTTTATAAAAAACAGAGTATGCAGGAATACCTCCCCTGTCAAGAAATACATATACTTGTATTTTTTCATCAGGACTTTTAACAAGAATAGCATTTTCTCGTGTACATTTAAATAGTAAAAAACTTATAAGTAATAAAAGAGTCGTATTTCTCATGGTATAAAATTTTAACCGATTTTTTTCCCAAGATAACTACTATTTTCCTTAAACAAGAAAATAAAGTTAAAAAATAATAAATAATATAAGGCTAATCGAAAGTATACAAGTCAATTAAGTAGGAAACACTATTTTGTTAGACTTTTCCATTATATAATCCCAAAAGTTGCTTCAATCAGACAGTTAGTAAAAGCTGGTATGCAACATAGTGGCCGCAAGAAAACTCCAATTGCTACGTTATGTTCGTCCGAATAAAGATAAGTTTTCGTGCATGCACTAATTATTCAATTGAATATTTCAGGCCAATACCAATCATACCGCCTATTTGGCGTGGATAAGCTGTTTCAAATCGGCTAACACCTTCAACAAACGGAGAACTTGTAAGGTCATTGGCATAAATAAAAGCATTTAATTTTTTATGGATAAAAAATTTATCTATTCTCAGGTTCAATATAAATCTATTGTCATGCTCTCCACCAACCTGAATATAATAATTTCCTTCATCTGTAAATATCGGTCTGATTCGCTGTTCTGCATACGAATATAGGACATTAACGCCAGGTGCGAATTTAACATAAAAACTTGACGCATATAATGAAGACAAACTAATTCTCCAATTCTCAAGAAAATCGAAATATACTTTCCCTCTTAAAGTATGCATAGGTATTTGAGGAAAATCTTCATCAACCAGGTCTTTCTCTTCTCCGGTTAAGGCATCAATATCAAAATCGTCGTTTTTTTGGTATTCGAGGCTATATTTAAACCATGAATACGAGATTTCTAACATTAAATTCTTTACCGGGGCATATTTAACAATATTTTCAAGCCCCATGTTATACCCTTTATAATAATTTCCAATAAAATAGGCATTTAACATTTCACCTGGTCTTGTTGCTGATGCAACATATTCCTGAACTGCAGAAAAACCCACCCCATCTGTCATTAATGAATAGAAGAAATTAGATTCTAATGAAAAGCTTTCATGTATTTTTAACCGGAAGCCCAAATCGAAATTTTGAAAAGAAGTTGGAACAGTATTAGGGCCACTTATACCGTCAACATTAAAATAACCGGGAAATGCCGCTGCCTGGGCTGCAATAGCGACATTTGTAACAGAATCAACGGTATATTCACCGGCAGGGCTGGCCAAAAAAACCAATGCCTGGGCATCTGCAATAGCGGCGGCTGTTACTTCATCAGCACCACCTGCAATTGCCGTTGCATATGCCATTTGATATACTTGCAGGTATATTCCCATTTCTGTTAAAGGCCGGGCAAAATTATAGAATATATCAGGTGATTTTGCCCTGAACATTGTTAACTCGGCATTGGTCTGATTATACCCTGGTGTTGTATAAGATTTGGAATAACCTCCCCATAGCGTGAATTTATCATTAGGAATAAAAGAAAATTTGAGCATAGGTGATAAATAAAATTTATCATCGATCAAGGTAAAGTTTTCGGCTTTAATTCCCATGTAAAAGTTTAATTTGTTGTTTAAGAATGTCATCTTATCCTGGACAAAAATACCCTTAAGGTTTTGTGTCTTCTTGGGATCAATATACTTAATTTGAAAGCTATCAGAAAGGTTGTAATTAACAAACCTGAAATTACCCCCTATCGATAACTGGTTAAAGCTTAAATCAAGGTTGTCTTGTATTTCAATATCAACGATATTGTTTTTCGATTTAGCCTCTCCACCGGGAGCTAAATCCGCATTCTCCATATTGGAAGCAATCCGGGCAAATATGCGGTGTTTGTCGGTAAAAGAATAATCAGCACGAATATGGCCAATTAACCTGAATTTCTTAAATTCTTCAAAGTATATGGAATCATCTGCATGTAGTTCCGGTAAATTTGGATTCCCGGTAAATACGAAGTAAGCCTTTTCAGGTGGGTAAATACTGGCATACCTGTCGTTACGGAAAGAATTAAAGTGAAATTTAGCAGATAACTTGAAGTTATCGTTTACCTGGTATCCAAGGTTAATACCTGCAGCCATTGATGTATATGCATTATCATCTTCAGTAAACCTGTTGGTAATCATTGTATCTCCTGTACCGGCATTATTTTGGACAACAGAGGTTGTATTTTCAATTTCATCCATTTGGGTAAACCCGTTAAACGTAGTGAACTTACCATACACTGTTGCATTGACTTTGTTTGTTTTAA
>CAZWGG010000594.1:0-3841 GCA_964633305.1 uncultured Bacteroidales bacterium | reverse complement strand
ATTCAAACATCATGAAGTATCAAAAATATAGCAACCATTAGCATTGAAAACAACCATTTCTTTTACAATTCTCTCGATTATTTCAACCTGTAGCAAATATTTTTCTCTGAAATTCTTTAGCCTACGGAAAAAGAACAACTGCATTAAGTTAAAAGCTATAATCATAAACATCAAAGTTACTTCTAATGCATTATAATGATGTATAAAACAGTGCTCTAAATGCCACTGGGTTTTAAGTTACCTAAAAATGTTGTTTTCAATGAGCCAGCGAGCTTTTATAATTTTGAATAGTGTTTCTAATGGTATTCTTTGAGATGTAGTAATAATACATACCTGTGAATATTTGCTTTTGTTAGTTCTATTATTAGTGATTTTTTTTAGAAATTTCACATACCTTAAAGGAATATCAACTCCTTTCATTTTTACAATTGCTTCCCAAGCAGATATCTCTGTTTTTGAATTTGATGATTTACTAAATTCCCATATTGCATCAGCAGATCTATTTTTAAAATCAAGATTAGCTGATTTTACTATCTGTAAACTGCTATCCATAACTCTGACTACAGAAGTCATACCATATTGTAAATTATCAAAATAAATCAGGAGAAATTTTCACATTAAATAATATGAAAAAAGTAATTTTTACACATAAAAAATCATTTTAGAACAGGAAAGCAATTAAAAAAAATCAAAATAAAATAGGATTAACAATAAAAAATATAATAGCCGAAATAAAAATTTCGACTATTAAAAAAACGACTGATAACTGACAGACTGACATATTATTCATCTATTATTAATTCTTCAATGGCGCTTTTAAGGCAAGCCCTAAAATAATTTCTTGGGTTATATATTTTTTGGTTTTCACAGGCTTCTCTATATTTCAATATTGCTCTATCTAAATGATATATATGGATAAGTTTTAGCAAATCATAATTTGTTTGAAATAAATCAGATATAGCATTCTTAATTAAAAACCTGTATTTCTCATCATAATATCTAATACCAGACTGATCAAAGATATCTTCAAGTCCTTTATTATTCATTTAATACTAACCTCCCTGATGTTTTCAAATCTTAATTTTATTGAGTTGATAGCCAATTTATAATTTTTAGAATCCAAGTATCCTAACAAATTTAAGGGATCTATATAATTATCAGTATATCCATTGTATAAATTAGCACCTAATCTGATTAAAGCTTTTGAAGAGTAACAAAAATCTTCATTGAGACAATCAAAAGTATAAAATTTTATATTGTTATCAACAAAATTGTAAATTATTGATTTTCTACTAAATAAATCATTATTACCAGCAATAATATAAAAAAGTGCTATTCTTTCCTTATCACAAAAATTTATTTCAGTATTATTAAGTAAATTTTTAAAGTTATTTTTATGAATATCATTTAAAAAAATCATAAACAGACAGACCTCCATATTTATATATCAAAATCTTTTTTACCTTGATAGACAATTTCTTCATCTACAATACTTTTATTTATAGAACATGCATACATTAAACTTGATGTACAAAGATTATTAATTACTCGTGGTGCACCTTTTGAAACAGTATATATAGCTTCAATAGAGGATTCATTAAAAATATTGGTTAATACACCAGCAATTTTAAGTCTATCACTAATATAGTAGGAAATTTCATCTTTACTGATACCTTTCATAGTGTATTTCAAAGATATTCTTTGTTTTAGTGGTGTATTAATTGACAAATGTAATTTGTTTCTAATCATTGGTTGCCCACATAAAATTAGTAAAAAGGGATTTTGAGAATCCATTTTAAAACTAAATAGTAATCTTAAATCTTCAAGAATTGACGATGAAACTAGTTGAACTTCATCTAATACAAGTACCGGAGTTATCTTTTGCTCATAATAAAGTGAAATAATTGTTTCCTGTATCTGTTTAAACATTGTAACCTTTTTATGGGATGGAATTTCTCCAAATTCTATTAAAATACTCCTATAAAAATCCATCACCGTAACAGTTGATAAAGTTGAATAAAAAAACTTGTAGATGCCAGGATTTAGTCCTTCTTTGAATCTTCTCAACGCAGTAGTTTTACCTACACCTGGTTCACCAATTAGCAAGAATATTCCCCGGTTTTTCTTGATATAATCAAGCCTTGAGGAAAGTTCTTTTAAATCATCACTTTGAAAAATATGCTCAACTTCACATTCCTTTCCAAAGGGATTGAATTTAAAGCCAAAATATTGTTTAAACATAATTATCCATCCCCCCTGGAAATATTTTTGAATAATATTGTGTTAGTATCTTTATTTGCCTTTGTTTCGTCTAGATTTACGTTTCTATCAATAATTCTCTTCCTACCTCTTCTTTTGTAGTTGCTATTTTCAATAAAATTTACTAATCTGGCTTCGGCTATTTTTTCATCATTTTCATATATTAAAAGGGGCAATAAAGTATTACCAATCCATTCAGGTTCATACCTTATTTCTATTTTTGTCTTAGCAAATTTTCCATCAACCTCATATAAAGCTTTATCAATAGTGAATGTAGCATCATGGTTTACTTTTCTATATGAAGTTATGTAAAATTTCTCTTTTATCAGGGCAGGATTATCTGGTATAATAATCCTTGATAATTGAGAATAAAATTTATCAAGCGGTGATATGTTATTAAGTGAGCTGTGTGGTTTTTTTTGATAGTCTTCATCGAGCCATTTAAAAAATCTTAAATTTAAATCTTCAAGATTTTTTATTTCGCGGTGGTCAAATGATGAAAGGAATCTTTTCCTGACTGTCTTAAAGAACCTTTCTATTTTTCCCCGTCCTTTTGGAACAAACGGTTTTGAGTGGGCAAGTAAGCATTTTAAACGGGCACACATCCACTCAAACTGCTGTGACCTATATATTTTACCATTGTCAGTATATAATGAATTGGGAATTCCTCGTTTTAAAACAGCTTCTTTAAATGAACATCTTAAAACTTCAAATCCCTGGGACAAATAAAATTCGGCATGAGTAATTAGCCTTGAACAATCGTCTATATAAGCCACAAGATAAGTTTGAAGACTTTTTTTACCATATTTTATATATGGCCCATACATTAAATCTGTTTGCCACTGTTCATTAACAAATTCGTGAGAAAATCTCTTTACTTCACGCTCTTCTTCTATTGGTAAATTTGACTTATTATTTTTAATGAACCTATATACTGTTGGTGCAGATACTTCTAAGGGATCAATAATTTTTTGTTCTATTAGCATTTTATACATTAATGTAGCAGGTGCTTTTGGATATTTTTCACATTCATCAATTATTTTTTTGCCTACAATTTCATCTATTTTTCGTGAATTCCCTGTATCACCTCTTAAAGATGGTTTTAATGCTTCTATATCACCTTTCATATATCTACAATACCAGCTTTCAAGAGTTTTTGGTGAATATTTTCTAATTCCATAGTAGGGCATCTCAATAGGATTACTTGTGACTTGGCGAAAATATTCTATGTTGTTATCTACCTGTTTATTTATTACTGGACTTATTAGTGAAAATCTTTTATGTGCTATTGCCTGTCTTGTTATTTCATCAAGCATAATTATTAACCTCCAAAAATTTACTGATTTTTTAGAAGTTTGATCGATCAAATTTCATTTATTAGATTATCATAAATTTATGTTCAATCCCAGTAAAATATAGTGTTGGGAAGATTTTAGTAGAAAATTTGTATCTAAAATGTAACTTTAATGCTAAAATTATTTGGAGAGGGTGATTGGTGATTTATTTGTCTTTTGATAAAATTTGTATAAAAAATTATTGAGCTGGGTAAACTCATTTTTTATATATTTTAGCAAACCTTTTA
>CAZWGG010000593.1:0-3841 GCA_964633305.1 uncultured Bacteroidales bacterium | reverse complement strand
CCAGCTTTGCTTGTACTTTAGTCCATTCAAGACCTTTATGGCGGTTCATGTTTTTTTCAAAACGGACTTTCAATGCTCTGAGTAATTCTTCACGTTGTTCTCGTGTCAACTCCTTTTTATTGCTATTCGCGTTGTTCATATTTTCATTTTTTATATAATTTTTATGGATAACAATTATATTCTTTTTTGGTTGTAATTTATTCCCGGGTTCTTGACACTAATTTCACTAATTATCGCGAATTTGAAATTTATTGACATTTTAACTTGCTGAGAATTGTATATTTATGATTAAGTCTATATTGCTTTTGCTGTAAGAAAAATCCCTACTCTCCCCTACTCGATTTAATTTTTAATTGCCTGTATATAAAGTAATTATATTGATAATTTATTGGGTTATTTACTCTCATAAATATCAATTAAAAAAGTTGATCGGTACCTGGTGATGACATATATACTTTGTCATTAGGTATAAAGTTGGTATCCTTAGGTATATATAATCATCGAGGTAAATCATCTATTTATACTTTATATAATCTAATTTAATACATTGATATTTAAAATATAAAATAAAAGTTATTTTATTTATCACACAAAAAGAGAGCGGTAAGCCGAAAGAAACAGGTAAAGCGATTTTTCGAATTGGTAAAAAAGTATAACGAAAAGAAAATAAACCATTTATATAAAAATATTTTTGTTTGCCCGGCCGTGTATACAATTGTAAAGAATTTGGAAAAGAGCTGATAAACTAATGTAAAGTAAAGTACTGATAATAAATATACAGATATTTTTGCTATGGCATTAAATTATAACAAACAAGGGTTTGAATATAACGCAGGTATAACTTTCCGTTTGCAACCACAGGAACTGTCCATGCACAATATTTCACACCTTTAAGGGCATTTTCCACTTTACCCAATAGTTGAAAAGCCTTGGGATTAGGTTTAACCAGGAATAAGTTCCCTTTTACATCCATACAAATTAAATGCCCGTCAACATAAGTTGTTGTTCCCTGTCCCATTTCACTGGTGCTCCATACTTCTTTACCGGTTTTTAGCTCAACACATTTAAATATTCCTTTGTTTCTTCCACTAAACCCCGAATACCCATATATATATCCGTCAATTATAACCGGGTCAGAATGATGGGCATCAATAGCGTCATTTTTCCAAAGCACTTTATAGGTGTTATTTGTGAATTCTATGGCCTGGCAACCCATTCGGAATGAGGTCATAAAAATAATGTTGTCCATAACAACAGGCGTAGTAGCATTCATATCAAATTCCCATGGTACGTGCCATAATTCTTGTCCATTCTCGGGATCAATACACGAAAGTCCCATTCCATGATAAACCAGTAGAGAGGTACTTTCCGATGTTTTTATTATAATTGGACTGGCATAACCGGCCAACCCCGAATAGGATTTCCAAATTAATTCACCGGTATGCTTGTTAAATGAAACAATCAAAGCATCACCACCTCCCTGAACAATTACCATATCTTTATATACTAAAGGTGAGCCACAATGGCCATGTGGGGGTTCTTGTCCTCCGAAATCGGTAACATTCTTTCTCCATATTAACTTTCCATCTGTTAATTGCCAGCAAACAAGGTCTCCGCTTCTTCCAAAAGTAAACACATAGTTACTGTCAATAGATGGTGTCGCTCTCGGCCCAGGACCGTGTGCTGTTCCTGCTTCTGCCTCATACGAACCTTTCCATATTAATTCTCCATTGCTGGTATGGATACAAAAAACAAGATCATTCTTTTCATCCCTTCCTGGGATCACTAAGCGATCTCCAACAATAACCGGGGCCGACCATGAAGCTGTTGATTGTCCCTGGCACAGGAAATTGATCTCCCATAATTTTTCCAATCCCCCGGACCAGTCGGTTTTAATTCCTGTTAATGAGCTTTTCCCGTCAAAATGCTGGCCCCGCCAATTTGGCCAATCGGCATTTTTTTGCTGTATCCCTGCTACTTCTGTCTCCTGGGAAGGAATAGCATCGTGTTTTCCTACAATTTTTTCACTTTTGTAAATTGTTCGATAAGCATAGTAAACAAAAATAACTACTGCTAAAATTAGTACAGCTAACACCGATAGAATTATTTTCCAACTTTTTTTCATAATTAGGATATTGCTCGATCAGTTTTGATAGAATTTAAAGATACAAATTTAATAAATGAAATATAGAAAAAGACCTTATTTTGTTCACATTAGTAAATATATCATTTTAATACAGTAGTTTATATTACATTATCAAGACTATTAGTTTAAATTTTACAAAATGAATGAATCAACTAAAAATTAGTTCGTATTCCTATTGCAAAAGGATGCAATTCTGGCCCTTGATCTTTCTCAAATAAAGGAGTAAAATAATAATTAGCATAAAAGTTAAAAGAATCTTTAAAGCCAATGCGGGCAGTTAATCCAATACGCCAGCGATTAATATTCAAATCCTTTCCCCGTTCTTTTAATTTTTCTTTTTTCCCATTTACTTCATGCACTACCTTAGTGGCCGATGATATTTTCAAGCCGCCAACCACACCACCTGAAATATAAAACCTTTCTTTGCTCTTACCTTTTCCAAATTGTGCTTCAATAATAATCGGGGTAATTAAGTATGTAGTTGTGAATTTGCTTCTTCTAACCTCATACTGGTCAAGGTTACGTTTTTCTATTTGCTCTGAGGTTTCATTTTTTTGGATGTTGTTGTTATTCTTGAAGTAATAATTATTCATTTCAAGTCCTAACCCTCCGACTATTCCCACTCTGTTATTAATTATTGATAATGACGATTGCGAAAAATTGATATTTACATTCCATGAACGACCAGTCCTAAAGTCCAGGTACTCATACCCAGCAGGGCGATCTATGGAATAACTGCTGTTTGCAAGATCATTTATACCAAATTCAATGCCCGACCAGTGTCCCCTGAATTTATTGCGATCTTTTTTCGGTTCATAATTTTTGTCTCCTATATCTAACACACGTTTTTTTTCCCCGGTTTTAAGATCAATACGATCGACAACTAATTTTTCGTCATATTCAATAAATAATAGTATTTTATTCTTCAGCTTTACAACTGTTGTATCTCCCGGTTCTTCAATCTTGAGAACTTCAGTACTGTCAGCCATAATTTCCACTTCAGCGTTAATTTCAACGTTTACAGTATCATTTTGCGAAAAACTATGACGTGTAAATGTAGTATAAAAAACAAATATCAGAATCAAGTATCTCCAGTGAATTAAATTACATCCATTTGATTTAAAGCTATTTACTATGTATAAATATTTCTTCATCATTATTATAATTTAATAAGTATTTATTTACTTATGGAAAGTGAAATTCGAACAATAACATCTATTCTATTATAATGCTTCGGTAGTAATTCTGCGTTTTTCCGTTATAAGTGTTACAGATTCTAATTGTCCGGAACTACCATAATTTGTTTTTACATCATAATTGGTTTCATTAAGTTTATTAAACCCTTTTAATCCTAATTCGGCAATTTTCCAAAGGTTAATCCTGTTTTTCGATGAATTGGCTTTTAATTCCTGTTGTGTTTCAATAGCCGGTTTTGTATTATTTTTAACAAATTCATCTGTTATTTCAGGCATATATGCAATCACGGGGCTTTGTTGCCAATTAGAATCTATTGATTTTATGATTTTAGGTTCTCGTTTATTCAACTGAATAAATTCCCTTTTTTCTTTAATATTTTCAGGTTTGACAAGATTTTCTGTTCCAGTATCATTAGGAATATTGGGTTCTTTTATATTTTTTAATTCAGAAATAATTTTGTTTTTGCCATCCATATCTTCTGTAACAAGTACACTTTTT
>CAZWGG010000592.1:0-3841 GCA_964633305.1 uncultured Bacteroidales bacterium | reverse complement strand
GGAGTTTACCGGGCGTAAATGACCAGTTTTCGGACAAGCATAACGCAGCAATTGGGGTTTTCACGCAGCCACTACTTATATAATTTTATCAGTTTATTCTTATATGAGCTAACGACATTATTTTTAATACATCGGCTATAGTCATGCCCATTCTCATTAATATAGAATAATTTTTCTTATGCTCCTTATACATTTGCATATTGCCTATTACTTTTATATTGCTGTCCCATTTTTCTATTTCCAGAATATTATCACTGCCCCACAGCTCAATTATATTGAGCTATTGGGCACAGTTATTTTTGTTTTTCAGTCTGGTTAATTATTTTCTTCGCTTCATTAGCAACTACTTTTTTCCTTGCTTCAAGGAATGGTCTTACAAGTTTATCAATTTCGGTCTTATCGCCTTGTTTTGAAGAAAGTTGATTTAAGATCTCCATCGCTCAAGGTTTGGCAATAAACTTTCAGCCATTTTTCTGGCTTGACTTTCGGGAATGTTCATTCTTGAGACAGCAATCTGAATATTCTTTTCAATTTTTTCATGAAGGCTTACCCCTTCATCTAAAAATGTACCGTCTTTATAGCAAAAGCTACAATATTTATCACTTCTGCTTTTATCAGCATTTGTTCCCCCTTTGTTCGGGTCTTTGTCAAGTGGCATTCCGCAACTCTGACAGATTTGATTTGTTTTTTTCATATTTTTATTGCGTTAGGTCGTCTTTGTATGGTGTAGAACTCATTTATATGTTTAAACCTATTGTCATAACTATTTTAGTTATGATGCCCCCCTATTTATTATAATTATACCTTAGCAAGGTAATAAAAATTTGTCCAATCCTAAAATTATACAGATCCCTTGAAATGAAATTTTACTTTTAGTAGTTTTATAATCCACAATATTTATTCAGAAAAAACTATTAGATTTCAATAATAAATAATCACATGACCAATAATGACCTCTCAAAAACCGATAAATAAATTCATATTGGCTGTGAAACTACACAGTTTCGGTATATCGTTGATAAACTTAAGCCGTATTTTACCGACCTGACACTCTCAAACATTGAAAAATCAAAATCCTTCTATTCTAAAAACGGGGTTGTTATAACTGCAACCAATCTTTCCCGAAATAAGCACCACGACCCGAAACAAAAGGAAACCATTGACAAGATTTTCAAAGAAGTGCCATAAAATAGTGTAAGTACTGTAAGTTATCTTACACTTCACTAACACCCTTACAGTTTTTCGATTAAGAGGGCGGTAATTTCGTTCCGTTCGAACTTAATTAACGGCCTTGCAAGGCTCATTTACGCACTTTTAAATTATAAGTAAAATGAGCGAAGGATTGATTTATCAAAAACTGGATAACATTGAAAAGTTACTGGCAGAGCCATCGTTACTGACCTGAGAATATTGGAAAATGGAGAATTACCCCGGAAACTGATTTGCGAAGAACGTGATTTTCAAAATGCCATTTCCATAACTGAGGTTTTAATTGTACATGCAAAGAAAGTATTTACAGAAATACCTCAACCGGTGGCAGTGCCCAAACGTGAAAACCGGGAAGAATGATTTTTCAACGGATTACCGGATAAATTCTCAAGACAGGATTATGTTGCAATAGCAGAAAAACTGAACATCCCGGACAAAACAGCACAAAACTACATTTCAAAACTGTTGAAAAAAGGATTAATTCACCGGGATATGCATGATTGTTATTTAAAATCAATGACACTAACTGAAAACGAACAAAGCGAAGTTTGAAGTAAAAGTGGAATTGATTCCGATTGCGAAGCAAATCGGAAACTCATGATAAAATCCACTTTTTATCCTATGAGGAAATTAAGGAAACAGGGGATTCTTAGGAAGGTTTCCTTTGTTTCCTCAAAATCCTTAATTTCCTTATTAAAGCAAATAATTATTTCTATTCCCTGTTTTTCCTGATTTTACAATACTTTTAATCAGACTGCAATAAATAAACATAAATATTGTAATTAATAAGATAGAATTTTTGCGATAATCACCGAAAAAAGGTATCTTTCGCAAATATTTACTCTCCTATGAATAAACAAAAAGAAATACGGATACTCACCTGGATTGAACTTCTTCAATCTAAAGGAGCTTTGGCATTTTCTATTGAATCTGCCAAATCTGAATTACCCGGATATACCGAAATTGCTTTAAAAAGAGCTTTAAGCCGATTATCTGAAAAAGGCAAAATTATTTCTATATACAAAGCGTATTACCTCATACTTCCTCCCCAATATGCAATTGGGGGTATTTTACCTCCTGCGTTATTTTTAGACGCTTTTTTTAAATTTCTCAACAGGCCTTATTATGTTTCGCTTTTAAATGCTGCTGCATTTCATGGTGCATCACACCAGCAACCACAGGAATATTTTGTTATGACCAGCTTTCCCACAATGCGGGCTACCCAAAAAAAAGGATTAAAAATCAATTATGTAAGCATCGATAAAATTCCGGAAAAGCTCCTTGAAAAACGTAAAACCGAAGCCGGATACCTGAGCATTTCAAATCCTATACTTACTGCAACTGACCTTGTACAGTTCGAAAGAAGGATTGGTGGTATAAACCGTGTTGCAACTATATTAAATGAATTGATGGAAACTCTAAAACCTTCAGATTTTAACGAGGATATTCTGGCTCATGCAGCTGTTACTATACTTCAACGATTGGGTTATCTGTTGGAATTTGCCTGTTTAAACAATGAACTATCCAATGCTTTATTTAAAAAAATGGAACAACAAAAGCTCAGGTTATTTCGGATACCGCTTAAAGCATCAGGACAAACTAAGGGATTTTCTTCTAACAATCGCTGGAAGGTAATCGTAAACACTGAAATTGATATTGAATAATGATTCCGCAAGCATACATAACCGAATGGAGCCAACAAGTACCCTGGCAAACAAACGAGCAGGTTGAACAAGACCTTGTAATTTGCCGGGCGTTGGTAGAATTGTTTTCCGACGATTGGTTAGCTGAAAACCTGGCATTCAGGGGAGGAACTGCTTTGCATAAATTATTTCTAAGCCCTCAGCAACGATACTCTGAAGATATTGACCTGGTACAAATCACAGCTGAACCATTTAGCCCGATAGTCGATAGAATAAGAGAAAGGCTTGTATTTTTAGGAGAACCTAAGCGAAGCCCTAAAGCCCATAACTTTACATTGTTTTTTCGGTTCGAATCTGAATTTCCACCTACGGTTAATCTGCGTTTGAAAGTTGAAACCAATACAAGGGAACACTTTTTAGTAAATGATTTGGTAAAAGTGCCTTTCGAAGTTAATTCATCATGGTTTACCGGGAGTTGTGAACTTACCACTTATGTATTGGAAGAATTATTGGGCACCAAACTGCGGACATTATACCAACGCAAAAAGGGAAGAGATTTATATGATTTATATAATGCCCTTTCCCGCAATCCCGAACTTGATAAAAATTTGCTTTTAAATTGCTACCTTGAATAAATGAAGTTTTCGGTTGACAATCCGCCAAGCCAAAGGGAATTTATTTTAAACATGGAATCGAAAATAAATGACCCTGAGTTTTTAGGAGATACAACAGCATTGCTTCGACCAGGACAGGAATATGAGCCATTGGCAGCTTATGAATTGATTAAAACAGAATTAATTGAGAAAATATAACTATACATAGTACAAAAGACACAATAAAAAGATATTGGTGATAAAATGAATTCCATCATTGGAGAACTGGCAAAAACTAACGACCTGGTTTATGTAT
The DNA here is from genome assembly GCA_964633305.1 of uncultured Bacteroidales bacterium. Taxonomy (GTDB): domain Bacteria; phylum Bacteroidota; class Bacteroidia; order Bacteroidales; family UBA10428; genus CAZWGG01. The sequence goes on along the minus strand of CAZWGG010000592.1, from coordinate 80 downwards.
AGGAAAAGCAATCCTTTGTTTCCCCAAAATCCTTATAGTTATATGTTGATATTTTGACGAAAACTTTTCTGTTTTTCTTT
>CAZWGG010000591.1:0-3842 GCA_964633305.1 uncultured Bacteroidales bacterium | reverse complement strand
ATATAAAAAAAGAGACGGAGAAATTAGATAAAAGTTATGACAGATTGAAGAAAAAATTTAAGAAATGGGATAAAGAAAGTTCAAAACAAGAGGATATAAAAATAATTTATATATCCAGTGATTATGGAATTTATCTTGATAATAAAAAAATACCAAGCTATCCAATAAAAGGCAGTAAGCGCCCAAGGCTTCTGTCTCTCTTAAAAGACGGTAAAAGGGACGCTAATATATTATGCAAAATTTTAAAATAAGCACTAAAGTCCATTGAATCTTTTACATCTTCACCATAATATTGATGGATAAACCCTGCTTCAGCATTATTCCAAATCGTATCAATTGACCCATCGATTAAAGGATCAGTATTACTAAAATTAACTGTATAGGTAGGTTTTTCATGACGGCAAGAACCAATAATAAGTATTAAGATAGATATAAATATATTTTTACAGTAATTACTATCTAGCTGTAATAAATTCTTTATGAAAGAATACTTCATTGTTATTTAATTTTAGATTTAGGTATCAAATTTTGTTCAATTAATCTCTCATACAGCCTTTCAGCTATTAATTTATGTCCATCAATATTAGGATGACCATCATGCTTATGTGACAGTGAACTATCCCACATTATATCCAATGATATATACTCTGATCCGCTATCCTTCATTTTATCTGTAAATGACTGACTTTCGTTTAAAATAAATGGAATCAGTTTACATCCTTTATATTGTAATTCTTTTCTCAATTTACTCAATAATTTCATTGTTGTATTATAGGAATACTGATATGGAATGATGTCTGGCGAACTTGAATTTTTTTCACGGTAAATCCTAATATCAGCGGCAAACTCACTTATAAAATTTTCATAATGTTGTTTACAAAATGCCCTGAAAATGTATGAAAAATCATAAAATAACTTAAATATTCTCATTTTCTCTACACGTTCAACCCCATTGATAGCATATTGTCTTGAAACTGCCGTTCCTGTGTGCCTGAGTACGTATCCTTTATAATTTTCTCTAATTTCATTTTCTTCGAAAAAAATAACCCATGTGTTAAATAAGACTATATCCGGATTAAATTTAGAGACATTATAATAAATGTGCTCATAATTCCTAATATCTCTATTTACACCCCCAATAGCACAATTAATCACTTCAACATTTTTATATCCGTTGCTTTCAAAAATATTTTGTAACATAATTGTATAGTTTTCTTTCCCATTTAACCATATACCTTCAGTTATTGAATTTCCAACAACAGCAATACGAAAAATACTGTCAGGTTTGGTCTCAGAGAAATCAGGGCCATAAAATCCATGATTATTCAATTGAAATTTTTTACTAATACTTGGAATGCAAATCTTAGAAGTACAATTAGGAATAAATCTATACCCTATTAATGAATCATGCTGATAAATTAGGGGAATGTAATTGGTCTTTAGTTGTTCGTGGTAAAATATTCTTAAGAATACTTCACCAATAAAGAACAATATAATAAAAATGAATAATATTACTTGAATATTTTTTTTCATACTATTTCTTTTATGATTAATTATATATGCATATCAAGAATTAAAATACTTTAACCTATTAATATATAGATTACTAAATATTAATAACATACAGTCAGACTTTTAACTTAGAATCTTGGAAATCAACATATTATTGCATTAATCCAAAATGCAATAATAATGATTACCATGATAAAAGACCTTAAATTAAATACTACTTTAATATATGCAATATGTACAATTCAGCACTTAAACATGCACTCTCAGCTCTTTAGTAATAACTGCAAATATAAATTCATCAACCAGAACGTCTTGACAATATATCCATATATTAAGCATACAAAACAAAGACTAAAGATAAAACAAATACATCATTTTACAAATGATTATCTTCCTTCATGGTTTCCTTTTTTGCCATGCGATGAAGTCTTCAGACATTTAGCTCGTGCATCGTTTCCAGGTAATCGACTGACTGATTGTTAATTAAAATTTCATTCCTTTCCATTAACAATTCTTAGTTTTGCAAACTTTAAAAGCAACTGTTTTTCTTGTCCTAAAATCTGAAAAAAAACTGTTGCTTTTTTATTTGGCATAACCCCTTCCATATGAATAACTTTCCCAAATCCAAACCGCTGATGTTCAACTTTCATTCCTATTTGTATATGTTCGGGGTTATCGGGTTCAAAATTTGGATTAGGTTTATGAGTGTACTTGTTAGCTAAAGGTTTAAATGTATTGACCGGTTCTTTCCGTGTTCCCTTTTCCAGAAAAGTTTTAGCTTTTTTGTTAGGGAATTCCCATTCCTCAACATTATTGAATACATTATTCGTTTCTCGTTTTATTTGGGGCCAGTCTATATATTGTTGATCAATTTCTTTTATAAATCTGCTAGGACTACAATTGGTTTGCATACCCCACCTGTATCTTGATTTAGTGTAAGATATTACTACTCTTTTTTTAGCCCTTGTTAAGGCCACATAAAACAAACGACGTTCCTCTTCAAGGTCTTGTGGCAAATCCATTGACAACTGAGATGGAAAAAGTTTTTCTTCAACCCCGGCAATATAAATGTAATTAAATTCAAGGCCTTTTGCAGAGTGAATGGTCATGATGATCACTTTATTTTTATCTTCCTCTTTCTCATTATCTATATCTGTAAAAAGCGAAACGTTTTCAAGGTACATATCAATCGTTGCTTTTTCATTGTTTTGTTGTTTATTTGTAACAAAATCACGAATTGCATTCAGTAGCTCCTCAATATTTTCATATTTGCTTCGCTCCTCAATGGTTTTCCCATCAAATAACTCATTTAATATTCCGGTCTTTGATGCAACCAACTGGGCTAATTCATAGGCGTCCTGCTCTTTAGCGTTTAATTGAAACTCTTTGATTAATTCATAGAATAACCGAAGTTTTTCAATAGCCCCTTTATTAAGGTTCAATTGTTCAGGATCGGGATTACGAATAATTTCCCAAACAGATTTACCTGAAGTACCCGAAAACTGTTCAAGTTTATCAAGTGTAACATTCCCTATTCCTCTTGCAGGATAGTTAATAATTCTTTTAAGCGCTTCATCATCATTGGGATTAACAATAAGCCTCAGGTAAGCCAACAAATCCTTTATTTCCTTTCTCTGGTAAAATGAAATACCACCATACACTTTATATGGTATATTCTTTTTTCTAAGTGCTTCTTCAAAAATTCTCGATTGTGCATTTGTGCGGTACAAAATTGCAAAGTCACTGTATAATTGATGTTCAGATAATTGAGTATCAAGAATTGAGTTTGAAACGATAAATCCTTCTTCGGTGTCGGTGAAGGCTTCAACTATTTTTACTTTTTCGCCTATTTCATTTTCCGACCATATTTTTTTATGAATCTGTCCTATATTTTTTTCAATAACACTATTTGCCGCATTAACAATAGTTTGAGTTGACCGGTAGTTTTGTTCAAGTTTTAATAGTTTGCAATCCGGATAATCATTTTTAAAATTCAATATGTTCTCTATTTTGGCCCCCCTGAACGAATAAATACTTTGGGCATCGTCTCCAACAACACAAACATTTTTATGATTACTGGCCAGCTTGTTTACAATAAGGTATTGGGCATAATTTGTATCTTGATATTCATCTACTAAAATATAATGAAACTTCTCCTGGTATTTTTGCAGAATACTGGGAAAATCACGAAAAAGTATATTAGTATTAAGTAACAAATCATCAAAATCCATGGCATCTGCCTTCTTGCACCTGCTGGTATAAATCTTAAAAATATCTCCCATAAAAGCCCTTCGGGTAATACGATCGCGTTCTAAAATTTGCGAATTGTT
>CAZWGG010000590.1:0-3847 GCA_964633305.1 uncultured Bacteroidales bacterium | reverse complement strand
AACAAATTGAAGAAATCTTAGAAAAAATTGAAAATAAAAAATTAGACATGGATGAACTTACAAATGATGTAAAATATGCTTCTGAACTTTTAAAATTTTGTAAAAGCAAATTACATAATACCGAAGAAGAAATAGAAAAAATTTTGGCAGAAATTGAGACAGATGTAAATAATAATAAAAAACCAGGGATCAACTAAATCCCTGGTTAAAAAACCCTAAAAAATTAAACCTAAAAATTTTACGAAAACCCTAAAAGAACAATTATTAACCTAATTAACTCCTAATTATTACAAATCTAATTTTAATAATTGTAACGTATCCTATTATAAATTTGTTACAGAAATAATCTTTTTTTTACTCTTTTTTGCACCTAAAGCATTACACTTAATGAAATTGAAACCAAAAGTAACTGATTAGTTGTCTTTTTCTACTTTTAAAACATCTTTAAAGGCTTTCACAAAACTATCCTTTGGTAAAGCTCCCATTGCCATTTGGGGTTGTCCTTCTATGGGTATAAATAACAAAGAAGGAATACTCTGAATTCCAAAGATAGAAGATAACTCACGTTCGTTTTCTGTATTTACTTTATATACATCGACTTTACCTTTGTATTCTTCTGCAAGTTCTTCAAGAATTGGAGCAACCATTTTACATGGCATACACCAGTCGGCATAAAAATCGATTAATGCAGGTCTTTGTCCTTCGAATTTCCACTCTTTGTTCGTTTCAAAATTGAATACTTTTTCTTTAAAAGTACTTTTAGTTAAATGCTCTAACATGACTCTATCTTTTAATTAAACAATATTTTTAATTATACATATATGAATATTTGTATGTATTATATGGATATGTCAAATTATATGCCAATATTAAAACTAACCATTCAGAAACTAAAAAGTTGAAATAATTGTAAATTTGTCAGGAATTTTAAACAAATTGTCATATTTACATATGAACATACGTCTTAACGATAAAATTTTTGAACCAATATCTGAAATTGTCACCACATTGAATCTCCAATGCTATGTCATCGGAGGATATGTAAGGGATATTTTCCTAGAGAGACCTTCAAAAGATATTGATATTGTTGTTATTGGTAGCGGGATCGAGTTATCAAAAAAGGTTGCCCAGAAATTAGGCAAAAATGTTAAGGTTACTGTTTTCAAGAATTTTGGTACTGCTATGGTTAAATATAATGATTATGAACTGGAGTTTGTAGGAGCCCGAAAAGAATCATATAACCGAGCTTCCAGGAAGCCATATATTGAAAACGGCACTCTTGAAGATGATTTGAAACGCAGGGATTTTACTATAAATACATTAGCATTATCGCTTCATAAAAAAAATATTGGAGAATTGACAGACCTCTTTAATGGCTTGAGCGACATAAAGAACAAGATAATTCGTACTCCACTTGATCCGAATCGGACGTACTCAGATGATCCACTACGGATGCTCAGGGCAATAAGGTTTGCAACCCAATTGGGATTTACAATTAAAAAAGAATCACTAAAGGCAATTCGATACAACAAGGAAAGAATTAAAATTGTTTCAATTGAACGTGTTATTGATGAGTTAAATAAAATAGTACTTTCACCTAAACCATCAAAAGGATTAAACCTTCTTGAGATTACAGGTCTTTTACAATTGATCTTACCGGAAGTAGTTGCTCTTAAAGGTATCGAGATATTGGACAACAAAGGACATAAAGACAATTTCTACCATTCTATCAAAGTATTGGATAACATTGCTAAAACCAGTAAGAAACTCTGGTTAAGATGGGCCGCCCTTCTTCACGATATTGGGAAACCGCAAACCAAGTATTTTGAAAAAGAGGTAGGTTGGACATTTCACGGACACGACTTTATAGGGTCAAAAATGATTCCCGAACTTTTCAAAAAACTTAAATTACCTCTTGGCAACGAAATGAAGTATGTTCAAAAACTGGTAAAATTACATCTAAGGCCTATTTCATTAGTTCAGGAAGAAGTTACTGATTCGGCAATCAGAAGATTATTATACGAAGCAGGAGATGATATAGATGATCTTATGTCATTATGCGAGGCTGATATCACTTCAAAAAATGATAAAAAAGTACGCCAATATCTCAAGAATTTTAGACTAGTAAGAAGAAAATTAATAGAAATTGAAGAAAAAGACCGCATTCGCAATTTCCAACCTCCTATTAAGGGGGAACTTATTATGAAAACATTTGGAATTTCACCCTGCCGTGAAGTTGGAACAATAAAGAATGCTATTAAAGATGCTATCTTGGATGGAATAATTAAGAATGATTTTGAAGAAGCCTATGATTATATGTTAAAGAAAGGCAAAGAGTTAAATTTAACCCCAATATAAGAAACCGAACTAATCAAATAGTTTTAATATTTCTTTTTCTGATATTCCTTTAAAAGGATTGTTATTGTTTACAAAAGCATCTGCCAATTTTGATTTTTTTCCTTGTAGTTCTACTATTTTTTCTTCAATAGTATCTTTGGCTAAAAACCGGGAAACTATTACATTTTTGTCTTGTCCAATTCGGTGTGCCCGACTAATGGCTTGTTGTTCGACAGCCGGATTCCACCAAGGGTCAAGCAGAAATATATAATCTGCAGCAGTAAGATTTAGGCCAAAACCACCAGCTTTAAGTGATATTAAAAAGATTTTTATTTCTTCATTATCCTGGAATTTTTTTATAGTTTCTTCTCTATTTGAAGTTTCACCTGTAAGTAATGTATACAATAACTCATTTTTATCACAAAAGTTAGCAAACAAGGTCAAGTGTTTTACGAATGAACTAAAAATTAATACCTTATGGCCTTCTGCCACGATATTCTCAAGATTTCGGGATACCACATCAAATTTACCGGATTCGTGAATAAATTCTTCGTTTACCAAAACAGGGTGATTTGCAATCTGCCTCAGTCGTGTAATCGATTGAAGAATTATAATTGAAGATTTCTCAATTCCTTTCTGCCCAATATTTTGCATAATTAAATTTCTGGCTTTTGATTTTTCACTTTCATAATAACTATATTGGGCACTGGACATATCGCAATATACTGTTTGTTCAATCAAATCAGGCAAATCCTTTGCAACTTCGTCTTTCGTTCTTCTAAGAATAAATGGCATTATCAAAGTTTTTAGTTTTTGGATTTGTTCGTTATTCTTTTTTTTCTCAATGGGCATAACAAATTCATTCTTAAAAAAAGCAAGATTGCCTAGTAAGCCCGGGTTTAAAAAATTCATTTGGGACCATAAATCTACCAATGAGTTTTCAATAGGTGTGCCAGTGAGTACCAGCTTGTATAACGATTTGAGCTGCAATAAAGCCTTGTATGTTTTTGAAAGAGGATTTTTTATCATTTGGCTCTCATCCAACACAATGTATAAGAATTCAAATTTTTTAAATATCTCTATATCGTTTCTTATAATACCGTAAGAAGTAATTACTATATCAGAATTGTCATAATAATAATTCAGGGGTTTACGGTTTTGTCCGCCATAAAAATTTATTTGTATGCCATGAACAAATTTTAAAACTTCATTAATCCAATTATGAACAAGTGAGGTAGGTACCACAATTAATGAAGGTTTGGATTTCATACCTACAGAAGGCTCTAACATATCGAAGATAGTAAGCTGTTGCTTATAGGTTGAATTACGGGGTCCATAATTCTTGTAATTTTCCTCTTGCATCACTTTTTTAAGCATTGTGAGAGTTTGCAGGGTCTTTCCCAATCCCATGTCATCAGCCAAACATCCTCCAAATCCGTTTTCATACATTTGTATCATCCAACTAAACCCCTTAAGTTGGTAAGGCCTGAGAGTTGCTTTCACTCCTTCG
>CAZWGG010000589.1:0-3861 GCA_964633305.1 uncultured Bacteroidales bacterium | reverse complement strand
CTATAAAAACTTTGATTTTCAACTGAATTTATAACATTGCCCATTGGGAGGGATTTTTTTATAGTAGTAAATTCGTTTCCCATGTAGTAATCTTGGATGATATTTAGAGATATTCCATTTTTTTTGGCATACATCTCAAGCCATTTAATTGCAACTTCCATTGAATCGATAGTTGTGCGAATATCAAAATCTGTCCATGGAGTAGTTTCCTGGCTATCAACAAAGATAAAATACACGAGAACATTGTCTTTAAGGCTTTTACACACATTGTTATGCATTCCCTTCCTGTAATCAATTCGTTGGAAAGAATATCCTGATGGAAACAACAATAAAATTATAAGAACAAGCGATCTGACTATACTTTTCATTAAAAAATGATTAATTCCAAAACTTAGTTGTTTATTTTTTTGAAGAATAAACACCTTCACTCTATTACAAATTTAATAAAGTGTTTTATTAAAAAAAACTAGGCAATTGGAAAGTTTTTCTGATAGTACCTGCAATATTCAGTCAGGCCGCACTTGTAACATTTGGGTTTTCGGGCGATGCAGACATAGCGTCCGTGAAGTATAAGCCAATGATGTGCAATAGCCCTCAATTCTTCCGGGATGTATTTAGTTAATTGTTTCTCTGTATTAAGTGGAGATTTTGAATTAGAGGTGAGCCCTATACGGGCAGAAACCCTAAATACATGGGTGTCAACAGCAATTACAGGTTTTTTAAAGACAACCGATGCAATTACATTTGCCGATTTTCTTCCAACACCGGGCAGTTGCTGTAGTTTCTCAACATCAGGGGGCACTTTACCATTAAATTTTTCGATAAGTGTTTTTGCCATGTTTACCAGATGTTTTGATTTATTGTTGGGATAAGAACAACTTTTAATGTATTCAAAAACTTCTTCGGGTGTTGCTGCTGCCATTTCATGAATAGTTGGAAATCTTTTCAATAATGCCGGCGTGATTAGATTTACCCTTTTATCGGTACATTGTGCAGAAAGAATGACAGAAACAATTAGTTCATAAGGAGAGGTATAGTTAAGTTCTGTTTCTGCCACTGGCATATGTGTTTTGAAATAGTCAATAACTTTTTTATAGATATATTTTTTTGTCATAGTACATTTATAGTGAGGCCCAAAAATAAAAATAATCCATAAAAAAACCGAAAAGACATTTATGAAGAAGTCTCTTCGGTTTAAACAATAATAAATTACTGTTTATGCTCACTCAACAGGAAAATATATTAAAGTTTGATATTTGTTCGGGTCAGGTTCAGATGTGGGATCAGTTAAGTACAATTCCCACGGTGTATTGTTGCTTTTAAGGTTATTTTCTTCAATATACTTTTGTATTTTTTCATATGCCGGCATCATATTTTCATATGGTCCAATATACAACATACTAACAACTTTCATTGCAGGGTATTCTTTATATTCAATTTCTCCTTCTCCTTCAATCTTTTCAGCTAAGGGAACACCTGCTTCAAAAACCGTATTCCCTTGTGGATCAAATTTAGAATAAGCAGCAAATGAAGGCCCGGTTGGTTGTTTTTGCTTCTGACCAAGATAACCAAACAGTTTACCATACATTTCACTCATTTTTTCACCAATGCTGCTGGTTGGCACATCAGCTTTTATTATCAAAGCTTTCTGCGCTTCAATGTTTTTGATCTCGATTTTCGAGTCACAGGATTTTTTTCCCGTATCCTGGGAATTCACTGGGCTTGTATTTACTACTAAAAATAGAGCAACTGCCAACGAACTTAAATTAATAATTAAAAGTTTGGATTTCATACTAATAAAATTTAAAATTAAATGATTAGTACAAATGTAAACTACAAAAATGACAGCCCTATGTCAACAGAAGTAATAAATTTTAAAGGAATATCTTTTTTCTTATTCATGATGAAGGTAACGTATAATTCAGTTAGACCTGGCAGGAAGAGGGGAGGCAGAAGTTTCATAAAGACATACCATTAAACCTGTTTAGTATTTATCTAATATATCAAATGCTAGGTTTACGGGAGAAATAGGTATTAAATATATTTTGTATTTTTAGGCCATTAAGTAAGTTTTAATAACAAGGAAATGAAAATAAAAATCTTGAAAAGTTTTGTTTTAGTATTATTTACTGGATTTATGATTAGTAGATGTTCGGTAAACCAAGTAAAAGTTATTGAAATTAAAAATGGAATACAGTTGGATAACCGTGACTTTCATGTTAAAGTTCAGTTTTATGCAGATAATATAGTACGAGTTGTTAAGTGGCCCTCAACAGGATTACCGGAAAAATCGAGTTTGGTTGTTTTGAAGGATACCCTGTTTGATTTGGATATTGACATTCAAAAAAGAAAAAAAGACATTATCCTGTTAGCGAATAAAATGAAGGTAAGTATATCAAGAAAGGATGGAAAAATAAGTTATATGTCAGATAACGGGCAAATAATTCTTAAAGAAAAAGAAAAGGCAATCTTTAGCCCAGTTGAATATGGAAATGAAAAGGGATTTCATATCCAACAAAACTTTCAGTTAACTCCAACCGAAGGATTATATGGCTTGGGACAACATCAGGATGGCTATATGAACTATCGTAATTGTACAGTAAAACTTGTACAGACAAATACCGATGCTGTGACTCCTTTTTTAATTTCTACACAACGATATGGAATCTTATGGGACAATTATTCCAAAACAATATTTGACGATAAAGAAAAAAGACTTCAATTTGGTCAGATATGGGTATGAATATGGATTATTATTTAATCTATGGTGAAAATATGGACAGCGTAATCTCAAGATACAGGGATATAACCGGCCATGCCCCTATGTATGGCAAGTGGGCTTATGGATATTGGCAAAGTAAGGAGCATTATGATACACGTGATGAATTAGTGGGTGTTGCTACGGAATACAGAAAACGCCGCATTCCTATTGATAATATGATACAGGATTGGGATTATTGGAATGGCCAAGAAAATTGGAGTGGAATGTTTTTTGATAAGACACTGTTTCCCCGTCCTAAAGAAATGATTGATAAGCTGCATGCTATGAATTTTCATTTGATGATATCCATTTGGCCGGCATTAGGGCCAAACACTGAAATTTACAGGGATATGCAACAGAAAGGTTATTTGTACAAACCTGTCGGATGGGCAGGGTTTAAGTATTACGATGCCTTTAATCCAGCCGCAAATCAGCTTTACTATCAGTATCTGAAAAACGGGTTATTGTCAAAGGGAATTGACGGCTGGTGGATCGATTCTACAGAACCGGATGTGGTGAATGCATTGACCAAAGAATCAAGTGAGTATGAAATGAAAAAAGTAGGTGCAAATTATCTTGGATCATGGGCCAGGTACCTAAATGCTTTTTCGCTTTCCATGACAGATGCACTCTATAAAAATCTTCGTGCAGAGACAAATAAACAACGTGCATATATCTTAACAAGGTCAACATTTGCCGGCCAACAACGCAATGCAGCGACGACTTGGTCAGGCGATATAGGGGCACGCTGGGATATTTATAAAAAACAAATAGCGGCAGGAGTAAATCATTGCATGGCTGGCATACCATATTGGACTTTTGATATTGGGGCTTATGTAATTGGATCTTATGGCGGTGTATTTTCCGGAAGCAAAAAAGATCCGGCCTACCAGGAATTATATACCCGAATGTTTCAATTTGGCGTATTTGCCCCTATTTTTCGCTCACATGGTTCGGAAACACCCCGTGAGATATGGGAGATGGGCGAATTTGTTCCAGTACTTATAAAGTTTGATAACCTGCGATACCGATTGCTTCCTTATATCTATTCATTGGCATGGAAAGTTACAAATGAGGGATACACAATGATGAGGGGGCTT